>NZ_QZEZ01000008.1 GCF_003594885.1 Vallicoccus soli | reverse complement strand
GGGTGAGCCTGCGGGGCGTTCCGGTCAGCGGTCGTGCGCGTCGCCGGGGCCCGGGGCTGTCCGTATTGCGCACACGACGTCGTCCCAGCGGCGGCGTGTCCCCCCGTTCCTGGCGCGACACGCCGCCCCGGCGAACCGGTCGTGTGTGCAAACCGGACAGGGGGTGCGCCCCGGGACCGCCCCCGGACCGCCCCCGGACCCGCCGAGTGCGCCCCGGGACCGCGCCGGGACCGCGCCGGAGCGCAGGACCTCCGCCCGAGCGCGCTCAGGCCGCGCGGGCGACGAGTTCGGCGAGCAGCGCGAGGTCGACGTCGCGGAGCGAGGGGACCACGCGCACCCGGGGGTCGAAGGCGACGCCGGGCAGGCTGGGCACGGCGAGCACCTGGCACCCCGCCGCGACGCCGGCGGTGGCGCCGGTGAGGGAGTCCTCGACGACGACGCAGTCCCCCGGCCGCGCGCCGAGGCGCTGCGCCGCGGTGAGGTACGGCTCGGGGTCGGGCTTGCCGCGGCGCACCTCGGTGGCGGACACGGTGGTGGCGAAGCGGTGCGCGCCGAGGGTCTCGAGCACGCCGTCGACGAGCACCCGCTGGGAGTTCGACACCACGGCGAGCGGCACGCCGGCGTCGCCGAGGGCGTCGAGGAGGTCGTACGCGCCGGGCATGACCTCGACGCCCCCGCGCTCGGCGACGACCATGCGCTCGATGAGCTCGTCGGCGAGGGCCCGCCAGCGCGCGTCGGCCTCGGCGCCGGTCACGCCGGCACGCCCCAGGATGTAGCGGGCGGAGCCTTCGAGCGGGGTGCCGAGGGTGGCGTGCTGGTCGTCGGCGGTCCAGCGCAGGCCGAAGCCGCGCATCACCGCGTCCTGCACGTCGAACCACAGGACCTCGGTGTCGACGAGCAGGCCGTCCATGTCGAAGAGGACGGCGCTCGGCAGCTGCATGCGGGGATCCCTCACGTGGCGTTGAAGTACTTGGCCTCGGGGTGGTGCACCACGATGGCGTCGGTGGACTGCTCCGGGTGCAGCTGCAGCTCCTCGCTGAGCTCCACGCCGATCCGGCCCGGCTGCAGGAGGTCCACGAGCTTGGCGCGGTCCTCGAGGTCGGGGCAGGCCGGGTAGCCGATCGAGTAGCGCGAGCCGCGGTACCCCTGGCGGAAGATCTCGTCGAGCTCGTCGCTGTCCTCGCCGCCGAACGCGAGCTCGTCGCGCACCCGCGCGTGCCACATCTCGGCGAGCGCCTCGGTGAGCTGCACCGAGAGGCCGTGCAGCTCGAGGTAGTCGCGGTACGCGTTCTTCGCGAACAGCTCCGCCGCGGCCTCGCTGACCCGGTTCCCCATGGTCACGACCTGCAGGGCGAGGACGTCCGTCTCCCCCGACCCGCGCGGGCGGAAGAAGTCCGCGAGGCACAGCCGCCGGTCGCGGCGCTGGCGCGGGAAGGTGAACCGGCAGCGCTCGGAGCCGTCCTCGTGCAGCACGACGAGGTCGTCGCCCTCGCTGACCGCAGGGAAGTAGCCGTACACGACCGCGGCCTCGAGCAGCCCCTCGGTCTGGATCCGCTCGAGCCACGCGCGCAGCCGCGGGCGCCCCTCGGTCTCGACGAGCTCCTCGTACGTCGGCCCGGAGCCGCCCCGCGACCCCTTCAGGCCCCACTGGCCCATGAACGTCGCCCGCTCGTCGAGCCACTTCGCGTAGTCGGCGAGGGCGATGCCCTTCACCACGCGCGTCCCCCAGAACGGCGGGGTCGGTACGGGGTTGTCGGTGGCGACGTCGGAGCGGCGCACCGGCTCGCCGTCCTCCGGCAGGGGCGCGGCGACCTGGCGGACGCGGCGCTTGCGCAGCGCCGGCAGCTCCGCGCCCGGCACCCCGCGCTTGACGCCGATGATGGCGTCCATGAGCCGCAGGCCCTCGAACGCGTCGCGGGCGTAGCGGACCTCGCCCTCGTACACCTCGGCGAGGTCGTTCTCGACGTAGGCGCGGGTGAGCGCGGCACCGCCGAGGATCACCGGGAACGACGTCGCCATCCCCCGGGAGTTCAGCTCCTCGAGGTTCTCCTTCATGATCACCGTCGACTTGACGAGCAGCCCGGACATGCCGATGACGTCGGCCCGGTGCTCCTGCGCGGCCTCCACGATCGCCGACACCGGCTGCTTGATGCCGATGTTGACGACGTTGTAGCCGTTGTTGCTGAGGATGATGTCGACGAGGTTCTTGCCGATGTCGTGCACGTCGCCCTTGACCGTGGCGAGGACGATGGTGCCCTTGCCCTCCTCGTCGGTCTTCTCGATGTGCGGCTCGAGGTGGGCGACCGCGGTCTTCATGACCTCGGCGGACTGCAGCACGAACGGCAGCTGCATCTCGCCGCGGCCGAAGAGCTCGCCGACGACCTTCATGCCCTCGAGCAGGTGCTCGTTGATGATGTCGAGGGCGCTGGTCCCGCGCCCGAGCGCCTCGTCGAGGTCGGCCTCGAGCCCGTTGCGCTCGCCGTCGACGATCCGCCGCTGCAGCCGCTCCCCCAGCGGCAGCGCCGCGAGCTCCTCCGCGCGCGTGGCCCGCACGGCCGCCGCGTCGACGCCCTCGAACAGCTCGAGGAAGCGCTGCAGCGGGTCGTAGCCCTCGCGCCGGCGGTCGTAGACCATGTCCAGCGCGACCTCGCGCTGCTCCTCGGGGATGCGCGACATCGGCACGATCTTCGCCGCGTGCACGATCGCCGAGTCCAGCCCGGCCTTGGTGCACTCGTGCAGGAAGACCGAGTTCAGGACGATGCGCGCGGCCGGGTTGAGGCCGAAGGAGACGTTGGACAGCCCCAGCGTGGTCTGCACGCCCGGGTAGCGGCGCTTGACCTCGCGGATCGCCTCGATGGTCTCCAGCGCGTCACGCCGCGTCTCCTCCTGCCCGGTGGCGATGGGGAAGGTGAGGCAGTCCAGGACGATGTCGCCGACGTCCATCCCCCACTCGGGACCGGTGAGCTCGTCGACGAGGCGGCTGGCCACGCGCACCTTGTGCTCCGCGGTGCGCGCCTGTCCCTCCTCGTCGATGGTGAGCGCGACGACCGCAGCGCCGTGCTCGCGCACCAGCGGCATGATCCGCCGGAAGCGGGAGCCGGGGCCGTCGCCGTCCTCGTAGTTCACCGAGTTGACGACCGAGCGCCCGCCGAGCAGCTCGAGGCCGGCCTCGATGACCGCGGGCTCGGTGGAGTCGATGACGAGCGGCAGCGTCGAGGCCGTGGCGAAGCGCCCCACGACCTGCTTGACGTCCTCGACGCCGTCGCGCCCCACGTAGTCGATGCACACGTCGAGCAGGTGCGCGCCGTCGCGGGTCTGGTCGCGCGCGATCTCCACGCAGTCGTCCCAGCGCCCGGCGAGCATCGCCTCGCGGAAGGCCTTGGACCCGTTGGCGTTGGTGCGCTCGCCGATCGACAGGTACGAGGTGTCCTGGCGGAACGGCACGTGCTGGTAGAGCGAGGCCACGCCGCGGTCCGGGCGCGGCCGGCGCGGCGCGAGCTCGCGCCCGTGCACCCGCTCCACGACCTGGCGCAGGTGCTCGGGCGTGGTGCCGCAGCAGCCGCCGACGAGCGCCAGGCCGAACTCGCGGGTGAACGTGTCGTGCGCGTCGGCGAGCTCCTGCGGGGTCAACGGGTACGTCGCCCCGTCGCGCCCCAGGACCGGCAGGCCCGCGTTGGGCATGCAGGAGACCGCGACCCGCGCGTGCCGGCTCAGGTGGCGCAGGTGCTCGCTCATCTCCGCCGGCCCCGTGGCGCAGTTGAGCCCGATCATGTCGATGCCGAGCGGCTCGAGCGCGGTGAGCGCGGCGCCGATCTCCGAGCCGAGGAGCATCGTCCCGGTCGTCTCGACGGTCACCTGGGCGATGAGCGGCACGTCCTGCCCGGCCGTGCGCATCGCGCGCCGCGCCCCGACGAGCGCGGCCTTGGCCTGCAGCAGGTCCTGCGCGGTCTCGATGAGCACCGCGTCGGCGCCGCCGGCGAGCAGCCCCGCGACCTGGGCCTCGTACGCGTCGCGCAGGGTCGCGTAGGCCACGTGCCCCAGCGTCGGGAGCTTGGTGCCCGGGCCGACCGACCCGATCACCCAGCGCGGGCGGTCGGGCGTGGAGAACCCGTCGGCGACCTCGCGGGCCACCCGCGCCCCGGCCTCGGCGAGCTCGTGGATGCGGTGCTCGATGCCGTACTCGGCGAGGTTGGCGAGGTTGGCCCCGAAGGTGTTCGTCTCGACCGCGTCGACGCCGACCCGGAAGTACGCCTCGTGGACCGAGCGCACGATGTCGGGCCGGGTGGTGTTGAGGACCTCGTTGCACCCCTCGTGCCCCTCGAAGTCGTCGAGGGAGGGCTCCTGCGCCTGGAGCATCGTGCCCATCGCGCCGTCCGCCACGACGACGCGCTCCGCGAGCGCTCGGCGCAGGCTGTCCGACGAAGGGCTCACAGCGGCTCCCTGGCTGGGCGAGGGGTGGTGCGGGTCGCCGCAAGGCTACCCAGCCCGCCCGACGGGGCCCGCCGAGCGCTGCGGGCCGGGCGCGCGCGGGCGCGCCGTACGCTGGGCCGGGTCAGGAGGGGTAGCGTCGCCGGGACCGGGGCGGTCCTGCCCGGGCGGTCGAGCGACGCGGAGGTGGGCCTGTGGTGGAGCTCGAGGGCTACCCCGACCTCGTCGACCCCGTGATGGTCGCCGCCTTCGAGGGCTGGAACGACGCGGGCGACGCCGCCACCGGGGCCGTCGAGCACCTCGAGGCCGTCTTCGGCGCGACGACGCTGGGTGGGCTCGACCCGGACGACTACTACGACTTCCAGGTGACCCGCCCGACCGTCGCCCTCGACGGCGACGACCGGCGCACCATCACCTGGCCGACGACCCGCGTCTCGGTGGCCACCGGCACCGGCGGGCGCGACCTCGTCGTCGTGCGGGGCATCGAGCCGAACATGCGCTGGCGCGGCTTCACCGCCGAGCTGCTCGGGGTGGCGCACGACCTCGGCGTCGAGATGGTCGTGACCCTCGGCGCGCTGCTCGCCGACTCCCCGCACACGCGGCCCATCCCGGTCTCGGCGACCGCGTCGGACCCGGGCCTGGCCCGCCAGCTGACGCTGGAGACGTCCCGGTACGAGGGCCCCACCGGCATCACCGGGGTGCTGCAGGAGGCCTGCGGGCGCGCCGGCATCCCCGGGGTGTCGCTGTGGGCGGCGGTGCCGCACTACGTGGCCCAGCCGCCGTGCCCGAAGGCGACGCTGGCGCTGCTGCGGCGCCTGGAGGACCTGCTCGACCTGCGCATCCCGCTCGGCGACCTGCCCGAGGACGCCCGCGCCTGGCAGCACGGGGTCGACGAGCTGGCCTCGGAGGACAGCGAGGTCGCGGAGTACGTCCGGGCGCTGGAGCAGGCCAAGGACACCGCGGAGCTGCCCGAGGCCAGCGGCGAGGCGATCGCCCGCGAGTTCGAGCGCTACCTGCGCCGCCGCGGCGACGAGCCCCGCTAGAGCCGCACGCCCAGCAGCGCGTCGACGAGCCGGGACACCACGCCGGGCGCGCCGGTGTCGTCACCGCCGGTCTCGCGCTGCGCGCGAGCCCAGGCGTCGACCACCTCGAGCGCGCGCGGCGCGTCGAGGTCGTCGGCGAGGCGCTCGCGGACCGCGGCGAGCACGCCGTCGGCCGGCGGGCCGTCGGGGCGCGAGACGGCGTCGGTCCACAGCGCCAGGCGCTCGAGCGCGCGGTCGAGGTCGGCCCGGGTCCACTCCCAGTCGCCGCGGTAGTGGTGGCTGAGCAGCGCGAGCCGGATCGCGGCCGGCGGGACGCCCTGGCGCCGCAGCGCGGAGACGAAGACGAGGTTGCCGCGGGACTTGGACATCTTCTCGCCGTCGAGGCCGACCATCCCCGCGTGCACGTAGTGCTGCGCGAACGGCGCGCGACCCTCGAGCACCACCGCGTGCGAGGCGCTCAGCTCGTGGTGCGGGAAGACGAGGTCGCTGCCGCCGCCCTGCACGTCCAGCGGCATCCCGAGGTGCTCGAGCGCGATGACCGAGCACTCGATGTGCCAGCCGGGACGGCCCGGCGGCAGGCCGGTCCCCTGCGGGGCCTCCCAGGACGGCTCGCCCGGGCGCGCCGCCATCCACAGCATCGCGTCGAGGGGGTCCTTCTTGCCGAGCCGGCCCGGGTCGCCGCCGCGCTCGGCCGACAGCGCCACCATCGTGGCCACGTCGAGCCCGCCGACGGCGCCGAAGGCCGGGTCCGCCGACACCGCGAAGTACGTGTCGCCCTCGAGCTCGTACGCCGCGCCGGCCTCGCGCAGCCGCGCCACGGCCTGCGCGATGCGCGGGATCGCCTCGACGGCGCCGACGTAGTCGCGCGGGGGGAGGACGCCGAGCGCCGCCATGTCCTCGCGGAACAGGGCCGTCTCCTGCTCGGCGAGCTCGGCCCAGTCGACGCCGTCGCGCTGGGCGCGCTCGAGCAGCGGGTCGTCCACGTCGGTGACGTTCTGCACGTAGTGCACCTCGTGCCCGGCGTCGAGCCAGGCCCGGTGCACCAGGTCGAAGGCGACGTAGGTGGCCGCGTGCCCCAGGTGCGTGGCGTCGTAGGGGGTGATCCCGCAGACGTAGAGGCCGGCGACCGGGCCGGGCGCGGTGGCCCTGACCAGGCCCGCGGCGGTGTCGAACAGGTGCAGCGCCGGGCCCCGCCCGGGGAGTCGTGGGACCTGCGGGGCGGGCCAGGAGCGCATGGTCCCCGAGACTAGCCCGCGCCCGTCAGAACGGCGGCCAGGGGATGGCGGGCCACCCCTGCGGCGGGCGCGGGTGCCCGCCGCGGCGCAGCAGCCGGCGCACGCGGCGCTGCGTCGTCTCGACCTCGCGGCGGGCGAGCAGCCCGGTGAGCCCGGCGCGCAGCGGCCCGTCCTCGGCGAGGCCGGCGTCGAGGCGCTCGAGCACCTCGACCTCCTCCTCCGCGAGCGGCTCCCCGGCCCAGCCCCACAGGACGGTCCGCAGCTTCTCGTCCTCGTTGAAGCAGACGCCGTGGTCGATGCCGTGCACGGCACCGGCCGGGGTCGGCAGCAGGTGCCCGCCCTTGCGGTCGGCGTTGTTGATGACCGCGTCGAGCAGCGCGACGCGGCGCAGGCGCGGGTCGTCGCGGTGCACCAGCGTCACCGGCGCTCCCCCGGGGCCGGTCGCGTCGAGGACGGCGAGCCAGCCCTCGGGCACCGCGCCGGCCGGCACGACGTCGACGAGCCCGTCCTCGTCGGTCGACTCCACCCACAGCTGGCACGAGCCCGGGCCGAACGGCCCCTCGCGCAGCACCGTCGGCGGCACGACCGCCCAGCCGGTCGCCTCGGACACCACGTGCGCGGCGACCTCGCGGCCGGCGAGCGTGCCGTCCGGGAAGTCCCACAGGGGGCGCTCCCCGGAGCGGGGCTTGTAGATGCACGCCGCCTCGAGCCCGTCGCGGCGCAGCACCGCGAAGAGGGTGGCGTTGGAGGCGTCGACCATCCGCCCCTCGACGTGCAGCTCGCCCTCGCGCAGCAGGTGCAGCGAGGTCTCGGGGTCGAGCGCCTGCCCGGGGACGGTCACGGGACCCTCGCGGTCGCTGTGCTCACCGGCCCAGTCTCAGCGACGGTAGCCGTTGGCGCGCGGGCAGACGTGCCCCTCGGGGTCCAGGGGCAGCGCGCAGAAGGGGCAGGGCGGGCGGCCGGCCTGCACCACCGACAGGGCGCGGCGCACGAAGGCGCGCGCCGCCGAGCCGGTGAGCCGCACGCGCAGCAGGTCCGGGCCCTCGCCCTCCTCGGCGGGCACGAGGTCGTCCTCGTCGGACTCCTCGGTGGCCTGCGCCTGCGCGGTGATGACGACCCGGTCGGACTCCTCGTCCCACTCCAGGGCCATCGTCCCGACCCGGAACTCCTCGAGGATCGGCGCGCTCAGCGGTGCGGTGTCCTCGACCTCCGCCGGGGCCACCGCGGGCACCGCGGCGGTGCCGCCGCTGCGGCGCAGCACCTCGTCTAGGAGCTCGTCGACCCGCTCGGCGAGCACCGACACCTGCTGCTTCTCCAGGGCGACGCTGGTGACGCGCGCGCCGTCGACGGCCTGCAGGAAGAAGGTGCGCGCCCCCGGCTCGCCCACGGTGCCGGCGACGAAGCGCTCGGGCTGGTCGTACTCGAAGACCTGACGCGGCATGGGGACCAGCCTATGGCCGCTCAGGCGGGACCCGCGCCGCCCCCGACCGCGGCGTCGCTGCTGCGCCGCCGGCGCCGCTTCGCCCCCTTCGGCGGGGCGAGCAGGCCGGCGAGGTCACCGCCGGTGTCGTTGAGCCGTACGAGGAAGGGGCGCGTCTCCGTGTAGCGGACCACCGTCACGGAGCAGGGGTCGGCGACGATCCGCTGGAAGCCGTCGAGGTGCAGCCCCAGCGCGTCGGCGACGAGCGCCTTGATGACGTCGCCGTGCGACACCGCCACCCAGGTCGCGTCCGGGCCCAGCCGCGCGTCCCACGCGCGGACCGCGTCGACGGCGCGGGCCTGCATCGCGCGCAGCGACTCCCCCTCGGGGCCGGGGAACGTCACCGCGCTCGGGTGGGCCTGCACGACCTTCCACAGCGGGTCCTTGGCCAGGCGCTTGAGCTCGGCGCCGGTCCAGTCGCCGTACCGGACCTCGCCGAGGCGCTCGTCGGTCTCGAGGCCGAGCCCGCGGCCCGGGTCGGCATCGAGGACGGCGCGCGCGGTCTCCTGGCACCGCTGCAGCGGGCTCGCGACGACCGCGGCCAGCGGCACGCCGGCCAGGCGCCGCCCGGCGGCGGCGGCCTGCTCCCGCCCGGTGTCGTCCAGGCCGACGCCGGGGGTCCAGCCGGCCAGGACGCCGCCGGAGTTGGCGGCCGTGCGCCCGTGGCGCAGCAGGACGACGGTGCTCACCCGCGCCACCCTAGGTCCGTGGCCCCGCCCGCGCGCGGGGCAGGATGTGCGCCGTGATCGTGGACTGCGCGCTCTACCGCAACGGCGACCGCGTGCTGGAGTCGCACAGCCTCCCCCGCATCGCCGCCGCGGCGCGCGAGGACCCCGACGCCTTCGTCTGGATGGGGCTGCACGAGCCGTCCCCGTCCGACCTCGTCGGCGTGGCGCGCCTGTTCGGCCTGCACCCGCTGGCGGTCGAGGACGCGCAGAGCACGAGCCAGCGCCCGAAGCTCGACTGCTACGAGGGCACGCTCTTCCTCTCGCTGCGCACCGTCTGGTGGGAGGCCGCCACCGAGTCGATCGAGACCGGGGAGATCCGCGTCATCGCCGGGCCCGACTACGTCGTGACCGTGCGGCACGGCACCGGCTCGGGCCTGGAGGGCGTGCGGCGGCGCCTGGAGGAGTCCCACCGCCTGGGCCAGCAGGGCCCGGCCGCCGTGCTGCACGCGGTCGTCGACGCGGTCGTCGACGGCTACCTCGACATCGTCGACGACGTCGAGGACGCGGTCGACGACGTCGAGGCCCGCGTGTTCGGGCCCGAGCGCTACGACGACTCGCCGCGCATGTACCGGCTCAAGCGCGAGGTGCACGAGTTCTACCGGGCCGTCGCGCCGCTCGTGGACCCCGTCACGCGCCTGGCCGACGACCCGTCGGTGCCCCTCGTGGACGCCGGGCTCCGCCCGTTCTTCTCCGACGTGCGCGACCACCTGCTGCGCGCCCGCGAGCTCGTCGAGACGTACGAGCGCCAGCTCGGCGACATCGTGCAGGCGTACCTCGCCCAGGTCTCGGTGCGCCAGAACGAGGACATGCGCCGGATCTCGGCGTACGTCGCGATCTTCGGTGTCCTGACGCTCGTCGCCGGCATCTACGGCATGAACTTCGAGCACATGCCGGAGCTGCGCTGGCGGTACGGCTACCCGTTCGCCCTGCTGCTCATGGGCGGCGTCAGCGTCGTGATGTACCGCCTGTTCAAGCGCAGCGGCTGGCTCTGACCCGCCGCGCCGCCCGTCAGGTCGCGCTGATCGTGCCGGTGGCGAGCAGGGCGATGAGCGCGAGGCCGAGCACGACCCGGTAGACCACGAACGGCATGAACGAGTGCTTCTCGCTGGAGATGTAGCGCAGGAACCAGGCGATGACCGCGTACCCGACGCCGAAGGCGACGAGGGTCGCGACGAGGGTGGGCTGCCACTCGACCGGGTCGGTGCCGTCGACGATCTTGCGCAGCTCGAACACGCCCGAGGCGAGCACCGCGGGGATCGCGAGGAGGAAGGAGTAGCGCGCGGCCGCGGCCCGGGAGTAGCCGAGGAGCAGGCCGCCGGTGATGGTGCCGCCGGAGCGCGACACGCCCGGGACGAGCGCGAGGGCCTGGGCGAAGCCGAAGCCGACCGCGTGCCGGCCCGTGAGCTGGTCGATGGTCCGCCGGCCCGTGGCGAGGCGGTCGACGACGCCGAGCAGCAGCCCGAAGCCGATGAGCGTGCCGCTGATGAGCCAGAGGTTGCGCGCGGGCCCCTCGATCGCGTCGCGGAAGGCGAAGCCGAGCACTCCGATGGGCAGCGTGCCCACGATGATCCACCAGCCGAGGCGGGCGTCGGGGTCGCGTCGCAGCTCCTTGCGGCGCCACAGCGACAGCGTCCACGTGCGGACGATGCGCCAGATGTCCTTGCGGAAGTAGAGCAGGACCGCGGTCTCCGTGCCGAGCTGCGTCACCGCGGTGAACGCGGCGCCGGGGTCGCCCCAGCCGGTGAGCTCGCCGGCCACCCGCAGGTGGGCGCTGGACGAGATCGGCAGGAACTCGGTGAGGCCCTGCAGGGCGCCCAGGACGACGGCCTGGCCCGTGCCGATCACGACGCGCTCCCGGGCGTGCTCTCGGGGGCCGGGGGCATGCGTCTCCTCGCGGTCGGGGTGCGGGTGGGCGTCGTCGTCGGCGCCGGCACAGCCTACGGATAGCCTGCGGCGCGTGGAGGAGCGACGCGTCGGGAGCAGCGGGCTGCGGGTCTCCCGGCTCGGGCTCGGGACCATGACGTGGGGGCGGGACACCGACGAGCACGAGTCGGCCGACCAGCTCCGCGCGTTCCTCGACGCCGGCGGCACCCTCGTCGACACGGCGGCGGGCTACGGCGACGGCGACAGCGAGCGCGTCCTGGGCTCGCTGCTGGACGGCCTGGTGGACCGCGACGACGTCGTCCTGGCGACCAAGGCCGGCATCGACCGGCGCTCGGGGCAGCGCGTGGTCGACACCTCGCGCCGCGCGCTGCTGGCCGCGCTCGACGCCTCGCTGGACCGCCTCGGCACGGACCACGTCGACCTGTGGCAGGTCCACACGTGGAGCGACGGGGCGCCGCTGAAGGAGACGCTGTCGGCGCTGGAGGACGCGGTGCGCAGCGGCAGGGCCCGCTACGTCGGGGTGTCGAACTACTCCGGCTGGCAGACCGCCAGGGCCGCCACGCTGCTCGAGGGGTCCCCCGTCGGCGCCCGGCTCGTGAGCACCCAGGTGGAGTACAGCCTGCTCGCGCGCGGCGCCGAGCGCGAGGTGGTGCCCGCGGCCGGCGCGCTCGGGCTCGGGGTGCTCCCGTGGTCGCCGCTGGGGCGGGGCGTGCTCAGCGGCAAGTACCGCACCGGGACGCCGGCCGACTCGCGCGCCGCCTCGCCGCACTTCGCCGGCTTCGTCGAGCGCTACCTCGACGAGCGCTCGCGGCGCGTGGTCGACGCCGTCGTCACCGCCGCCGAGGGCCTCGGCGCGTCCCCGGTCGAGATAGCGCTGGCCTGGGTGCGCGACCGCCCCGGCGTGGTGGCGCCGGTCGTGGGCGCTCGCACCGCCGCGCAGCTGCGCGGCTCGCTGGGGGCCGAGGACCTCGTGCTGCCCCCGCAGATCCGCGCCGCGCTCGACGAGGTGTCGGCCCCGGCCCGCTGAAGGGCCGCCGGGCGGGGCCGCCGGGCGGGGCCGCCGGACGTCAGCCCTCGAAGACCTCGTCGAGGCGGTAGAGCACCCGCTCCGGGTCGACGTCCTCGAACGGCTCGTCGAAGAGGCTGTCGTCGTCCTCGTCCTGCCCGACCACCCACAGGGTGCCGCCGACGGGGTCGAGGCCCGCGTCCTCGGCGAGGTCGTCGAGGCCGTCCACGCCGTGCGCGTCGAGGAGCTGGTAGACCGCGCGCCCCGGCGTCACGTCGGTGTCGAGCTCGGGCCCGGCCTCCTCGGGCCAGGTCTGCGTGCGCGCGGCCTCCGCGGCCGCGAGCAGCTCGTCGACGTCGCGCACGACGTAGTCGCGGCGCAGCAGCAGCCCGATCCGGGCCGGCACCTCGTCGTCGCCGGAGTCCCCGGGCTCGACCGCGGGCGTCGGCGTCTCGAGCGGGGTGACCTCGCCCGTGGCGTCGAAGAGCGCGTCGTCGTACGCGTCCGCGGCCTCGCGCAGGTCGTCGTACGCCTCCTGCACCCGCGGGTCGGTCTCGCCGCGGCGGGCGAGGCAGGCCTCGAGGTGGCGCTCGAGCGCCCCGGTGAGGGCGGCGAGCGCGGCGCGGGGGTCGGGCCGGTGGTCGGGGCGGGGGTCGGCGGGTCGGTCGGTGGGACCGGAGGGGGCCATGGCGGCAACCTACCGGCAGGAGGCCCGCCCGTGGCCCCTCGGCTTGGCATAGTGGTGCGCGATGGCCGAGTACGAGTACGAGCAGCTCTGGATGCCGCGCGGCACGACCCGCGGCGACGCGCGCCGGGTCCTCACGGACCGCGCCGAGTACGGGCACTGGGAGCTGGCCCGCCTGCGCCTCTACCCCGACGGCAGCCGCCGGGTGTGGCTCCGGCGGCGCGTCATCCGGGCCGTCCGCACCGCCTGAGCACCCCGGGTGGAGACTGTCCGCCGCCGGGCCGACCGCCGGCCCGTGGCGAGGCAGGAGGGGGTGGCAGCGTGGGCATCTTCCGCACCAAGCCCGTCGAGCAGTCGATCGCGGACGCCGACGAGCCCGAGCACCGGCTCAAGCGGGACCTCAGCGCGACGGACCTGACGGTCTTCGGCATCGGCGTCATCATCGGCACCGGCATCTTCGTGCTGACCGGGGTCGCGGCGCGCGAGAACGCCGGGCCCGCGGTGGCCCTGTCGTTCGTGGTGGCCGGCGTGGTGTGCGCGCTCGCCGCGCTCTGCTACGCGGAGTTCGCCTCGACGGTGCCGGTCGCCGGCAGCGCCTACACCTACTCGTACGCGACGCTCGGCGAGGTCGTCGCCTGGATCATCGGCTGGGACCTCGTGCTCGAGCTGGCGCTCGGCGCGGCGGTGGTGTCGGTCGGCTGGTCGCAGTACCTCAACACGCTGCTCGACACCGTCGGGCTCGCGCTGCCGACCTCGATCGCCGGCGAGACCGCGACGGTCAACGTGCCGGCCATGCTCCTCGTGGCCCTCCTGACGGCGGTGCTCGTCGCCGGCATCAAGATCTCCAGCCGGCTCAACGCGGTGATGGTCGCGGTGAAGCTCGCCGTCGTCGGCCTCGTCATCGTCGCCGGGCTGTTCTTCGTCCGGGCGGCGAACTACACGCCCTTCGTGCCGGAGGCGCAGCCGCGCGGCGAGGAGTCGGGCCTGCGCGCCCCGCTCGTGCAGGAGGTCCTCGGCTACACGCCGACCGACTTCGGCGTGCTCGGCATCTTCACCGCGGCGTCCATCGTCTTCTTCGCCTTCATCGGCTTCGACGTGGTCGCCACGGCGGCGGAGGAGACGCGCGACCCGCAGCGCGACATGCCGCGCGGCATCATCGGCTCGCTCGCCGTCTGCACCACCCTCTACGTCGCGGTCTCGCTCGTCGTCGTGGGCATGCAGAGCTACGCCGAGCTCAACACCGCGGCGCCGCTCGCCGAGGCGTTCCGCGCCGTCGACCAGGACGTCATCGCCACGCTCATCACGGTCGGCGCGCTGGCGGGCCTCACGACCGTCGTCATGATCCTCATGCTCGGCCAGAGCCGGGTCATCTTCGCGATGTCGCGCGACAACCTCCTCCCCCGCGGGCTGGCGGCGGTGCACCCGCGCTTCGGCACGCCGTACCGCATCACCATCGCGGTGGGCGCGGTCGTGACGCTCATGGCCGGCTTCATCCCGCTGAGCGCCCTGGCGGAGCTGGTGAACATCGGCACGCTGTTCGCCTTCGTGCTCGTGTCGATCGGCGTCATCGTGCTGCGCCGCACGCGCCCGGACCTGCCGCGCGCCTTCCGCGCGCCGTGGGTGCCGGTGCTGCCGGCGCTCTCGGTGGTCGCGTGCCTGTGGCTCATGCTGAACCTGCCGGTCGACACCTGGCTGCGGTTCCTGGCCTGGATGCTGCTGGGCGTCGTGGTGTACGCGTTCTACGGCTCGCGGCACTCCCGGGTGGCCGGGGCGGCACAGGACCGCACGATCGACCTGCGCGAGGGCCAGGGGCGGGCGTGGCTCGACGAGGGCGGCGCCGACCCGACGGGGACGTCGGGCACCCGGCGCGACGAGCGCCCCTGACGGCGCTCGACGGGGGTCCGCGCGGCTGCGGCCGGCGGACCCCCGTGGACCCGCCGGCTCAGCAGGTGCCGAGGAAGCGGTCGAGCACCCGCACGCCGAAGCGCAGGGCGTCGACGGGGACCCGCTCGTCGACCCCGTGGAACATCGCGGTGAAGTCGAGGTCGGCGGGCAGGCGCAGCGGAGCGAAGCCGAAGCCGCGGACGCCCAGCTGCGCGAACGACTTGTCGTCGGTGCCGCCGGACAGGCAGTACGGCACGACGAGCGCCTCCGGGTCCTCCGCCCCGAGCGCGGCGACCATGCGGTCGACGAGGTCGCCGTCGAACGTCGTCTCCACGGCGTCGTCGCGGTGCACGAACTCGCGGCGCACCCGCGGGCCGAGGAGCTCGTCGATCGTGGCGAGGAACTCCTCCTCGTAGCCGGGCAGGAAGCGCCCGTCGACCTGCGCGGTGGCGACCTGCGGCACGACGTTGGTCTTGTAGCCGGCCTGCAGCACCGACGGGTTGGCGGTGTTGCGCACCGTCGCGCCGGTGATGCGCCCGATGGCGCCCAGCCGCGCGACGAGCGCGTCGGGCGCCTCCAGGTCGAGCGGCACCCCGAGCAGGTCGCTCATCTCCTCGAGGAAGCGCTGCACGGTGGGCGTCATCCGCACCGGCCACTCGTACGCCCCGATCCGCGCGACCGCCGCCGCGAGCTCGGTGACCGCGTTGTCCCGCTGGACCATCGACCCGTGCCCCGCGGTGCCCTCGGCGACGAGGCGCAGCCACGCGATGCCCTTCTGCGCGGTCTGCACGAGGTACGTCCGCCGCCCCCCGATGGTCTCGGAGAAGCCGCCGACCTCGGAGATCGACTCGGTGCACCCCTCGAACAGGTCCGGGCGGTGGTCGACGAGCCAGTGCGCGCCGTGCACGCCGCCGGCCTCCTCGTCGGCGAGGAACGCGAGCACGACGTCGCGCGGCGGGCGCCGCCCCTCGCGCAGGCGCTGCCGCACGACGGCCAGGACCATCGCGTCCATGTCCTTCATGTCGACCGCGCCGCGGCCCCACACGCAGCCGTCGCGGACCTCACCGGCGAACGGGTCGACGGACCAGTCGTCGGCGTCGGCCGGCACCACGTCGAGGTGGCCGTGCACGAGGAGCGCGTCGCGCGCGGGGTCCTCCCCCGCGATGCGCGCCACGACGCTGGTGCGGCCGGGTTGCGGCTCCACCACCGTGACCTCGAGCCCGACCTCGGCGAGCTTCTCCGCGGTCCACTCGGCCGCGCCCCGCTCCCCCGGCCCGCTGCCGTCGCCGTAGTTGCTCGTGTCGAACCGGATGAGCTCGCGGCAGAGGTCGACGACCTCGTCCTCGGCGGTCGGGTGGCTCACGGGGCTCCCCTCGTACGGCGGTCCTGGCCCGCCCATCCTCCACCTCAGCCCGGCCCCGGGGGTGGCTGGGCGGCCCCCGGTCCTTTGCTATGGTGTTCCCCGTCGTCACCGCCCCCGGCGGTGCGGCGACC
Source organism: Vallicoccus soli (assembly GCF_003594885.1). NCBI lineage: Bacteria > Bacillati > Actinomycetota > Actinomycetes > Motilibacterales > Vallicoccaceae > Vallicoccus > Vallicoccus soli. The sequence goes on along the minus strand of NZ_QZEZ01000008.1, from coordinate 185,843 downwards.
CTGTCCGGGTGGCGGAATTGGCAGACGCGCTAGCTTGAGGTGCTAGTGCCCCAAAAGGGCATGGGGGTTCAAGTCCCCCCTCGGACACTCCCTCTGGAGGCCCCTGCACCGCGTCGCGGTCGGGGGCCTTCGTCGTCCACCCCGGAGGCCGACGGCGGGCGTGGCTCGCGGGCTCCGGCTCCACGGGCCGCGGGCGGGTATCGCGCCTTTCTCGCGCCTACCCGCGCTCGAGCAGCAGCCGCACGGCGTCGTCGACCGCCGCGGCGAGGTCGACGGCGGTGGGGTCCAGCAGCCACTGCAGGCGCACGCCGTCCAGCACCGCGACGAGCAGCACGGCGGCGGCCTCCGGGCCGAGCCCGCCTGGCACGGTGTCGCCGAACTCGGCCCGCAGCCCGTCGGCGAGGCGCGTGCGCAGGCGCTCGTACCGCGCCCGGAAGAAGCCCTGCGCCGGGTGCCCCTCGGTGACGCTGTCGGCGGAGAGCACGCACAGGCTCTGCGGGATGCCGGGCTCGGCCAGCATGCGGGTCACGACGTAGCGCAGGCGGTCGGCGGTCCCGCCGGCGGCGGCCGCGGCACCGCCCAGGTCGCGCTCGCGCTCCTCGAGGACGGCGAGCAGCAGGGCGTCCTTGGTGCGGAAGTGGTGCAGCACCCCCTGGGCGGTGATGCCGACCCGCTCGGCCACGGCGGCCAGCGAGGTGCCGCGGTAGCCGCGCTCGGCGAAGACCGCCGTCGCCGCCCGCACGAGCTCGGCCCGCCGCTGCTCGGCGCTCAGCCGCCGCCCGCCCGCCACCGGGGCAGGGTAGGCGGCCGTCCCACGGACCGGGACGGGTCTTCCCTGCTGAACGGTCGTCAAGTTACGGTCCCGACCACGCCCCGGACTCGACGAGGAGCCCCCCCCCCGTGACCGACACCGACGTCTCGCGCCGCAGCCTGCTCGCCGCCGGCGGCGCCGGCCTGCTGGCCGCCGCGACCACCGCCACCGCCGGGGCGGCCGCCGCCGCCCCGCCGCGCGGCCGCCCGAACGTGCTGTGGCTGCTGAGCGAGGACAACAACCCCTACCTCGGCGCGTACGGCGACCCGGTCGCCCGCACGCCGGTGCTCGACGCGCTCGCCGAGGAGGGCATCGTCTTCGAGACGGCCTACTCCCCCGCGCCGGTCTGCGCCCCCTCGCGGTTCTCGTACCTCACGGGCATGTACGCCGAGAGCTGCGGCCCGGCGCACCACATGCGGGCCCTCGGCGAGTGGCCGGAGCGGTTCGCGAGCGTGCCGGAGCACCTGCGCGCCGCCGGGTACTACGCGACGAACAACGTCAAGACCGACTACAACACCGCCGTGGACCCCGCGACGCTGTGGGACGAGTCCAGCGCGACCGCCCACTGGCGCGGCCGTCCCGAGGGCGCGCCCTTCTTCGCCGTCTTCACCGACATGACGACCCACGAGTCGAGCCAGTTCGGTGCGGCGGACGGGGCGACCGACCCGCGGGACGTGAGCGTGCCGGCGTACCTGCCCGACACCCCCGAGGTGCGGGCCGACATCGCGCACTACTACGACCGCATGGCCGTCATGGACGCCAACGTCGGCAAGCGCCTCGCCGAGCTCGAGGCCGACGGGCTCGCCGAGGACACGATCGTCGTCTACTCCGCCGACAACGGCGGCGTCCTCCCGCTCAGCAAGCGCTTCGCGACCGAGGACGGCCTGCACGTGCCGCTGGTCGTGCGCGTGCCCGAGAAGTGGCGGCACCTCGCTCCGCGCCCCCCGGGCTCGCGCGAGGACGCCCCGGTGGACGGCGTGGACATCCCGGCGACGATCCTCGCGGTGTGCGGGGTGCGGGTGCCCGACAACTTCCACGGCCGCTCGTTCCTGGGCCGCCGTCCGGACCGGCGCGAGTTCGCGTTCGGCCAGCGCAGCAGGATGGACGAGCGGTACGACCTGCAGCGCACGGCCCGCGACGAGCGCTACGTCTACGTCCGCAACTACATGCCGCACCGCCCGTACGGGCAGAGCATGGGCTACATGTGGCAGCAGCGCTCGTACCAGGTGTGGGAGCAGCTGCACCTCGAGGGCCGCCTCGACGAGGTGCAGGAGCGCTTCTGGGACCCCAAGGAGCCCGAGGAGCTGTACGACGTCCTGCGCGACCCCGACTGCGTCCGCAACCTGGCCGGTTCCGAGCGGCACCGGCCGCGGCTGCGGCGCATGCGCCGGGCCCTCGACGAGCACCTGCTCGCCACCAACGACAACGGCTTCATCCCGGAGGGGCACCCGCTCGAGGGGTACGACGACAGCCGCGTCCCGGGCGCCTACCCGCTGGGGCACGTGATGCGGGTGGCGGCGATGGCCGCCGAGCGGGACCCGGCGAACCTGCCGCACCTGCTCGACGAGCTGGGCGACGACCACGAGGTGGTCCGCTACTGGGCGGCCACCGGGCTGCTCGTGCTCGGCGGGGACGCCGCGCCGGCCGTGCAGGAGATGGCCCGGGTGCTGGCCGAGGAGGAGTCGGTTGCCGTCCGGATCCCCGTGGCCGAGGCCCTGGCCCGGCTGGGGCACCCGTTCCACGCCGTGCGCTTCCTCGCGGAGACCCTGGACGGGCACGAGGACCCGCGGGTGCGCCTGCAGGCGCTCAACGCGCTCACCTGGGTGGGCACGGCGGCGCTGCCGTACCGTGACGTCGTGGCGCGAGCGGCCGAGCACCCCGACGAGTACCTGCGCAACGCGGGCCGGTACCTCGGCTTCGTGCTCGACGGGACGTACACCCCCACGAGCCCGGTCTTCGGTGGCTTCTAGCTGCTGCGGCCCCGGCGCTCCCCCGCCCGCCGCCCCGGCGGAGGGGGAGCGCCCGCCGCTGCCCGTGCGCGAGCGCGACCCGCGTGAGGTGGCGCGGCGCATGGTGCGGGTCCCGGGCGGCCCGTTCCTCATGGGCGGCGAGGACCCCGACGCCTTCACGGCCGACGGCGAGGGCCCGGTGCGCGAGGTGGCGCTGCGGCCCTTCCTCGTCGACGAGACGGCCGTGACCACGGCGCAGTTCGGCGCCTTCGTGCGCGACACCGGCTGGGTCACCGACGCCGAGCGGTACGGCTGGTCGTTCGTCTTCCACGCGCTCGTCCCGCCGACCGCGGCGGGGCACGTCATGCCGGGCGCGGTCCCGGGGGCGCCCTGGTGGCGTGCGGTACGCGGCGCCTGGTGGCGCGCGCCCGAGGGGCCGGGGTCCGACGTGGCCGGGCGCAAGGACCACCCCGTGGTCCACGTCTCGTGGCACGACGCGAGCGCCTACGCCGCCTGGGCGGGCAAGCGGTTGCCCACGGAGGCGGAGTGGGAGCGCGCCGCCCGCGGCGGCCTCGAGCGGGCCCGGTACCCGTGGGGCGACGAGCTCGCCCCGCGCGGCCGGCACCGCTGCAACACCTGGCAGGGGACGTTCCCCACGCGCAACACCGCCGAGGACGGGTACGTCGGGACGGCCCCGGTCCGCTCGTACCGCCCCAACGGGCTCGGCCTGTGGTGCGTGGCCGGCAACGTGTGGGAGTGGTGCTCCGACCGCTGGAGCACGGACTGGCACGCCGCGGACCGGCCCGAGACGCGGGTCGACCCGCAGGGCCCGCCGACCGGGAGCTCCCGGGTGGTGCGGGGCGGCTCCTACCTGTGCCACGACTCGTACTGCAACCGCTACCGCGTCGCGGCGCGCACCGGCAACACCCCAGACAGCACGACCGGGCACACCGGCTTCCGCTGCGCGGCCGACCTCTAGCTAGCCGGGCAGCACCCAGCCGGCGCGCACGGACGGTCCCGCGTCGTCCGCGGCGGCGCCGGCGGCCAGCAGCACGCCGAGCGCGAGGTCGGGTCCCTGCGCGGCGACCGCGGCGCGGGGCAGCAGCCCTGCGGCGCCCAGCGAGGCGACCCCGTGCCCGCAGGACCAGAGGCGCGCGGCGACCTCCTCCGGCGCGGCGGCGGCCGGCAGCCGGCCGGTGGCCCGTACCGCCTCGACCGCGGACACGAGCCGCCGGTAGCCGCGCTCGGCCGCCGCAGGGTCCTCGAGGTCGGCGCGGGGGTCGAACATCGCGGCGTAGAGGTCGGGCGCGGCGAGCGCGGCGCCGACGTAGGCCGCGCCGAGCGCGGCCAGGTCGCGGACCGCGTCGCCGGTGCGCGGGACCGCGTCGAGCGCGGCCGCCAGGCGCGTGTGGCCCTCCTGGCGCACCGCCCGCCACAGCCCCGGCATCCCCCCGAAGTGGGTGTAGACCGCCATGGTCGACGCGCCGGTGCCCTGCACCAGCACGCGCAGGGTGACCGGCTCGCGCCGGGCGAGCAGGTGCGCGGCGCGCTCCACGAGCGCGCGGCGGACGGCGGGGTCGGCGGTCCTGGGCACTTGCAGACCATAGCATGACGATGCTATGCATGGTGCACCCGAACCCGAGGAGGCCGTCGTGCCCGTCCAGACGCTGAACCCCGCGGGGCTGCCGCAGCCCGAGCACTACCACCAGGTGGCCGTGGCCACCGGCTCCCGGACCGTCTTCCTGTCGGGGCAGGTGGCGCGCGACGGGGACGGCACCCCCGTGGGCGCGGGAGACCTCGCCGCGCAGGTGGAGCAGGCGTACCTCAACGTCGCCACCGCCCTGGCCGCGGTCGGCGGCACGTTCGACGACGTGGCGAAGCTCGTCGTCTACGTCGTGGACTGGGGCGAGGACAAGCTCCCGGCGCTGGGCGAGGGCGTCGCGCGCGCCGCCCAGCGGCTGGGCGTCGACCCCCGCAAGCCCATCACCCTGCTCGGCGTCGCGGCCCTCGGCGAGCCCGACCTGCTCGTGGAGGTGGACGCCACCGCGGTCCTGCCGTGAGACCGCGCCCTGCCGTGGTCGGGACCTTCGCCCCTGGGGCGCGGCGACCGGCGCGGCCAGGGTGGGCGCGTACCGCAGGGACCACGAGAGGAAGAGCATGCGCGCTGCCGTCGTCCACGAGCTCGGCCGCCCCCTGACCGTCGAGGACCGCCCCGTGCCCCGGCCGGGGCTGCACCAGGTCCTCGTCCGGATCGAGGCGTCCGGCCTGTGCCACACCGACATCCACGCCGCGCGCGGCGACTGGCCGGTGCAGCCGACGCCGCCGTTCGTGCCCGGGCACGAGGGCGTCGGGGTGGTGGAGGCGCTCGGCGACGGCGTCGAGGGCGTCGCGGTCGGGCAGCGGGTCGCCCTGCCCTGGCTGGGCTACGCCTGCGGGCACTGCGACCAGTGCACCGGCGGCTGGGAGACCCTGTGCCTGGAGCAGCGCAACACCGGCTACGGCATGGACGGCGGGTACGCCGAGCACGCCCTCGCCGACGCGCGCTACGCCGTGCCCGTCCCCGACGGGGTCGACCCGCTCGACGCGGCGCCGCTCACCTGCGCCGGCGTGACGACGTACAAGGCGGTGAAGGTCGGCGGGGTGCGGCCCACGGACCTCGTCCTGGTCTCCGGCATCGGGGGCCTCGGGCACCTGGCCCTGCAGTACGCGAAGGTCTTCGGCGGCACCGTCGTCGCCGTCGACGTGGAGGACGAGAAGCTGCAGCTGGCCGAGGAGCTCGGCGCGGACCACGTCCTGGACGCCCGCACCGACGACGTCGCGGCCGAGGTGCAGCGCCTCGGCGGCGCCGACGTCGCCCTCGGCCTGGCGGTCTCCCCCGCCAGCCTCGACACCGCGTACGCGTCCCTGCGCCGCGGCGGGCGCCTCGTGCTCGTCTCCCTCCCGGCGGACGGCGTGCTGCAGGTGCCGGTCTTCGACCTCGTGCTCGGCGGCAAGTCCGTCATCGGCTCGATCGTGGGCACCCGCTCCGACCTGGCGGAGGTCTTCGAGCTGCACCGCCTCGGGCGCACCCGGGTGGTGCGCGAGACGCGCCGGCTCGAGGACGTCAACGCCTGCTTCGAGGAGGTCCTGGCCGGCAGCGTCCCCGCCCGGCTCGTGTTCGACCTGCGCTGAGCGGCGTCAGCCGGCGGGCACCGGGAGGGGCGCGGGCCGGGCCAGGTGGAAGCCCTGGCCGTGCGCGATGCCGAGGTCCCGCAGCAGGTCGAGCTCGGCCTGCGTCTCGATGCCCTCGCCGACCACGGTGGCGCCGGTGGCCGCGGCGAAGGTCGCGAGCGCCGTGGCGAGCGCCTGGCGCCCGGGGTGCGCGTCGATGCCGCGCACGAGGCTCGTGTCGAGCTTGAGGACGTCGGGCGCGAGCGCGAGCACGTGGCGCATGCTCGCGAAGCCGGCGCCCGCGTCGTCCACGGCGAGGCGGACGCCGGCGCCGCGCAGCGGGCGCAGGGCGGCGTTGAGCCCGTCGTAGTCGGCGATCGCCTCGTGCTCGGTCACCTCCAGCACGATCCGCCCCGGGGGGTACGGGGCGAGCCGGCGGGCGAGCTCGGGGGTGGCGACGGTCGCCGGGGAGACGTTGAGGGCGAGGAAGCCCTCCACGTGCTCCAGCGCCTCGAGGGCCCGCGCCACGGCCCGCAGCTCGAGGTCCGGGCCGGCGCCCGCCGCGGCGGCGGCGGCGAACCACGCGTCCGGCGAGCCGGTCGGGAACCGGCTCAGCGCCTCGACCCCGACCTGCCCCAGCCCGTCCAGCTCGAGCACCGGCTGGAAGACCATCTGCGGGCCGCCCTCGGCCTGCAGGGCGTCCAGCCGGGCCAGCACCTCGTGGCGCCGCGCCTCCTCCCCGTCCTCGCGCTCGGCGACGTCGGCCACGACCTGGCGCAGGGAGCGCAGGACCTGGGCGTCGCGGTCCCGCAGCGTCGGGTCGGGCTCGCGGGAGAACGCGCAGAGCGTGCCGTAGAGGCGCCCGTCGCGCAGGTGCACGGGGACGCCGACGTACGCGCCGATGCCCAGCTCGGCGGTGATGGGCAGGTCGCGCACCCGGTCGTCGCGGGAGGTGTCCGGGGTGACCTCGCCGAGGGCGCCGTCGACGATCATCTGGCAGTACGTGCCCTGCCGCGGCTCGGTCCGGCCCGCCGCGAAGGGCAGGGGGACCCGCGCCTGGACGTTGCGGAACGTGCGCTGCTCGCCGTCGAACCGGTTGAGGAAGGCGACCTCCATGCCGAGCTGGTCGCGCGCGAGGCGCAGCAGCGCGTCGACGCTCGCCGGCGGGGCGGGTGCGGCCGCCGCCTGCGCCGCCTGCGCCGCCGAGCCCGCCCGACCGGCCGGCCGCGGCCGCTCCCCGGCCCGCTCGGCGAGCGCGCGGGACCGGCGCGCGACCTTCTCGGCGTACATGGAGGCGTCCGCCGCGCGCCACGCGTCGGCGAGGCTGCCGGAGGTCGGCCGGGCGGCGGCCCCCACCGAGGCGCCCACGCCCTCGGCGGCGAGCAGGCCGCGCAGCTGCGCCGCGAGCGCCGCCGCGCCGGCGCCGTCCGTGCCGGGCAGGAGCAGCCCGAACTCGTCGCCGCCGAGGCGCGCGACGAGGTCGCTCTCGCGCGCCCGCGCCCGCAGGACCCGTGCGGCGACCCGCAGCAGCTCGTCGCCCGCGGAGTGGCCCTGCTCGTCGTTCACGGCCTTGAGGCCGTCGAGGTCGACGACGACCAGCGCGACGTCGCCCGCGTACCGGGTGGCGCGGGCCTCCTCGTGGGCCAGCGCCTCGTCCCAGGCCCGGCGGTTGCCCACGCCGGTGAGGACGTCGGTCGTCGCGGCGGCCTCCGCCCGCTCGGCCCGGCGGGCCGCCTCGGCGAGGCGCAGCTCGCGCGCGAGCAGCGCGCCGAGCAGCGAGGCCTGCACCCGCACCGTGGGCAGGGCCGCGTCGAGCTCCGGCTGCCCGCCCGGGTAGGGGGCGCGCCCGGTCGCGCAGAGCGTGCCGAGCACCTCGCCGTCGGGCCCGGGCAGCGGCAGGACGAGCACCGACCGGGCCGGGACGCCGTTGGCGGCGCGCGCCTGCACCAGCGCGGGGTGCTCGTCGAGGTCGGCGGCCGCCGCCGGTGCGCGCCCGTCGAGCACCCGCACGCAGTACGTGTCCTCGAACGGCCGGCTGGCGCCGGGCGCGAGCCCGAAGGGGTCGTCCTCGGCGGCCGCCAGGACGACCGAGTCCCCGCCCGTGCGCCGCGCCACGAGCCAGCTGTCCAGGCCGACGCGCCCGCGCAGGTCCTCCAGCACGACCTGCGCCGCGTCCCGGAAGTCCGCGAACGACCCCTCTGCCGCCACGTCCCGCCCCCGTCCCTGCTGCCGACCGCCACCCATCCTGCGTCACGCGGCGACGTGCTGTGACGATGTTGACGCGATCGGTCGCACCGGGGATGCGACCGGGTGCCGCACAGCACTACCTTCTGCCGCGACACCGCCACCGCCCGTCAGGGAGGACCTCCACCGTGACCCGTGCCCGTCGGCTGCGCGCCCCCCTCGCCGCCGCCCTGCTCGCCGCCGCCCTGCCCGCCCTCGCCCAGCCCGCGGGTGCCGCGGACAACCCGTACGCGCGGGGCCCGGAGCCCACCACCGCGAGCGTCGAGGCCGCCCGCGGCCCGTTCGCCGTCGCGCAGACCAGCGTGTCCCGCTACGCCGTCAGCGGCTTCGGCGGCGGGACGGTCTACTACCCCACGACGACCACGGCCGGGACGTTCGGCGCCGTGGCGGTCTCCCCGGGCTACACCGCGCGCCAGTCCAGCATCGCCTGGCTCGGCCCGCGCCTGGCCTCGCAGGGCTTCGTCGTCATCACCATCGACACCCTCAGCACGTACGACCAGCCGGCCTCCCGCGGCGACCAGCTGCGGGCCGCGCTGGCGTACCTGACCCAGCGCAGCAGCGTGCGCGCCCGCATCGACCCGACCCGGCTCGCGGTCGTCGGGCACTCGATGGGCGGCGGCGGTGCCCTGGAGGCCGCCAAGGACGACCCGTCGCTGCAGGCCGCCGTCCCGCTGACCGGGTGGAACCTCGACAAGACCTGGCCCGAGGTGCGCACGCCCACCCTCGTCATCGGCGCCGAGGACGACGGGGTCGCCCCGGTGCGCTCGCACTCCGAGCCCTTCTACGCCTCCCTGCCCGCGACCCTCGACAAGGCCTACCTCGAGCTGCGCGGCGCCGGGCACCTCGCGCCCACCGTCTCCAACACGACCATCGCCACGTACACGCTGTCCTGGCTCAAGCGGTTCGTGGACGACGACCTGCGCTACGACCGGTTCCTCTGCCCCGCGCCGGCCACGAGCACGGCGATCGCCGAGTACCGGAGCACCTGCCCGTACTGAGGCGCGCCTCCTCGGGGCGGCGCCGGCCTCAGGCGCCCTCGAGCAGCCGCACCACGCGGCCGGCGTCGCCCCAGGAGAGCGTGAACCCGGCGCCGCCGTGGCCGTAGCAGGCCACGACGGGGCGCCCGTGGCCCTCGACCGGCTCCAGGCGCACGTCGGGGCGGCCGGGGCGCAGGCCCACGGCCCGGGACAGCACCGGCCGGTCGGCGAGCGCGGGGACGAGGGCGCGCACCCGGCGCAGCACCGCGTCCTCGACGGCGGGGTCCACGCTGCGGTCCCAGGCCCCGACGTCGCCGGTGCCGCCGCAGACCACGTCGCCGTCGCGCGGGACGACGTACGTGAGCCCGTCCGGGTTGTCGTCGTCGGTCACCCACTCGGTGAGCCCGGGGTTGGCCAGGCGGGCGACCTGGCCCCGTACGGGGACCGTGGTCCGGTCGTCCCCGAGCAGCGCCGGCGAGCGCACGCCGCCGGCGACGACGACCGCGTCGGCGCCCTCCACCTCGGCCAGCGACCCGACGGCCCGGCGCTCGAGGGCGACGCCCCGCCGGCGCACCTGCTCCTGGAGCCATGCGAGGTAGGTGCCGGTGACGGCCAGCGGCACGGTGCAGCGCACCCCGCTCGCCCCGGCGGGCGCCTCGCCGGGACCGAGCACGCGGTGCTCGGGGACCGCCGACGTCCAGGACCGGTCCGGGTCGGGACGGCGCGACAGCACCGTGCCCGCGCGCACCCGCACGCCGGTGGCCGGGTCGCGCGCGAGGTCCACGAGGCGGCGGTAGGTCGCCGCCGCGGAGGCGAGCACCTGCGGCGTGTGCGGCACGCCGTGGGGGAACCAGAGCGCGGCGGCCGCCCCCGAGGTGCTGGCCTGCGCGTCCGCGTCGGCCAGGACCCGCACCGCGTGCCCGGCGGCGGCCAGCTCGTGCGCCACCGTCAGGCCGACCACCCCGGCGCCGACCACGGTGACCCTCATGCGCACCCCACGCGCCGGACCCTAGCGCCGCCTCAGGGCCGGAGCACGGTCCTCGTGCCGCCCGCCGCGGTCGACGCCCAGGCCGCGCCCACCGCGTCGAGGGCCGCGACCTCGTGCTCCACGACGACGTCGCCGCGCGCCGCCGCGGCCAGCACGTCGGTCAGCGCCCGCGCGCGCTGCGCCGGGGACAGGGCGTTGTTGGTGTAGCCGAGGACGCCGGCGCCGGCGCTGCGCAGGACCGCGGAGGACAGCACGGCGGTGTCACCGGAGGCGCCGCCGAGGTTGACCAGCCGCCCGCCCGGTGCGAGGGCGCGGCAGGCCGCCGCGGCCGCCGGGCCGAAGACCGGGTCGACGACCACGTCGGCCGGGCCGTGCAGGGCGTCGCGCAGCGCCGCGGCGAGGGCGGCCTCGTCCCCGTCGAGCCGTACGACCGCGTCGGCCCCCGCCCGCCGGGCGCGCGCGGCCGCCGCCTCGGAGCGGCAGAGCGAGACCACGCGGGCGGCGCCGAGCACGCGGGCCGCGCCGGCGGCGGCCTGGCCCACGGCACCCCCGCCGCCCAGCACGAGGACCCGCTCCCCCGGCTGCAGCGCGCCGCGCCAGGACAGCGCCATCCACGCGGCCACGCCGGAGAGGCCCACGGCGGCCGCGACCTCGTCACCCACGCCGTCGGCCAGGGGCACCACGTCCTGCCCGGGCATGGCGCAGCGCTCGGCCAGGCTGCCGTCGCCGGGCGCCATGCCGGCCCTCGTCGCGAACCAGACGCGGGTGCCGGGCGCCGGGCCGGCGCCGCCCTCCACGACCCCGACGCCCTGGACCCCGGGGACGTACGGGACGGCGGGGCGCCCGAAGTAGGAGGTGCCCGAGGCGCAGAGCAGGTCGAGGGGCACGACCGGCGCGGCGGTGACCCGGACGAGCACCTCGCCCGCCGCGGGGTCCGGGTGCTCGGCGAGGACGGGCGCGGCGCCGGGCCGGCGCAGGACGGCGGCGCGCACGTCAGGTCGCGATGTCGGGGTAGGGCAGGCTCAGGTGCTGCATCGCCCGGCCGTACGCCTTCTGGTACTCCAGCGGCCCGTGGTCGCGCTCGAACATCGCGATGAAGAGCGTCAGGGTGAGGAACGGGTGCGCGCCGAGCTGGAACAGGGCGACGTGGTCCTGCCGGACCAGGGCGTCGCGCTCCTCGTCGGTGAACGCGAGCCAGGTCGTGCGCTCCGACACCAGGCAGTTCAGCAGCTGGCCCGCGCGCTCGCGCTCCCACCAGGCGACGGTCCCCGCGGGGTCCTCCCGGTAGCGCTCCACCAGGTCGGGGTCGCGGTCGACCGTGTAGAGGAACTTGTCGAGCAGGTACCTGCTCATGCGGGCACTCCCTCCGGGTACCAGGTGAAGTAGGCCTCCATGGTGTGGAACAGGTCGAGGGTGTCGACGTGGTCGGCCTTCGCCCCGTCGCCGGCGACGCCCATCATGAGCATGAAGTCCATGAACCCGTGGGTGGCGTTGCCCGGTGCGTGCAGGCTGTCGAGCGTCACCTCGGCGAGGCACCCCTCGACGTCCCCGCTCGCGATCCAGTCGACCGCGCGGCGGTCGAACTCCGGGTCGGGCCCGTGCTCGCCGAACTGCCGCGGGCCGCCGAGCTCGAGGGACAGGTGGCCGGTGCCGATGATGGCCACCCGCTTGTCGACCGGCCACGACTCCACCAGCCGCCGCAGGGTGCGGCCGAGCTCGACGAAGCGGCGCGGCTGGGGCAGGGGCGGGGCGAAGATGTTCGTGTAGACCGGCACGATCGGCAGGTCCGCCTGCGGCCGCAGCGTGATGATCGGGCAGGTGATGCTGTGGTCGATGCGCAGCTCGTTGCTGAAGGCGAGGTCGAACCCGGCGTCGAGGCCCTCGCGGAGGATGTGCGCGGCAAGCGCTTCCTCGCCCTTGAGGACCATGCGCGGCAGGCCGAACTCCCGCTCCTCGTTGTACCAGTTGGCGTCGAAGAAGGGCGCCTTGCCGACGAGGAACTGCGGCATGTTGTCGAGCCACAGCTGGTGGAAGTGGTCGCTGCCCACCATGACGAGCACGTCGGGCTCCGCGCGGGTGAGCGTCTCCCGGAAGGCCTCGACCTTCGCGACCCACGCGTCCGCGAACGGCGGCCGCTCGTCGCCGGTGGACGTGCTGGCGCGGTAGTAGAAGGGGTGGTGCGTCGAGGCGACGACCGCGGCGACGGTGGCCATGCAGCGCTCCCTTGCGTGCTGGGCGGGGTGCCTGGTGGTGGGGTGCGGGTCAGGCGGAGGGGTCCACGTAGACGGCGGCGCGGTCCACGGCCAGGTAGGCGTCCATGCCGATCGGGCGGCGGCGCTCCTCCGCGAGCTGGCCCAGCAGGCCGGCGGCGCGCGCGAGCAGGGCCGGCCCGCGCAAGAGGTCGACGGGGACGCCGAGGTCGGCGAGCGCCGCACCGCAGACCCCGGCGCCGTTGAGCGGGAGCCGGCGCCCGAGGACCTGCTCGTGCACCCGTCCCACCGCCTCGAAGAGCAGCAGGTGCGGGCCGAGCAGCCCCTCGTCCTCGGCGATGCGGAACAGCGCCGCCGTGCGGGGGTCGCGGACCTTGTGGACCGGGTGGCCCAGCCCGGGGACGTAGCGGCCCTGCTCGCGGGTGCGGCGCACGGCGGCGAGCGCGAGGGCGTCCCAGCCGTCCTCGTCCTCGGGCAGGTCCCCGCCGCGCTCCTCGAGCGCGGCGTGCAGCCAGCGCCCGCAGTCCTCGGTGACGCCGAGGAAGCGCGAGCCGCCGCCGAGCAGGCCCGCCGCCACCGCCCCCTGCAGGGAGTCGGGGGCCGACAGGTACGTCAGGCGCGCCGCGATGGCGGTGGGGGTGAAGCCGTGGTCGGCCAGGGCGACGAGGACCGCCTCGAACAGGCGCACCTCGGACGGGTCGGGCCGCTCCAGCGTCATCAGCCAGAGCGCGAGCTCGCCGAGGCCCACCGAGCCCATGAGGTCGTGGGCGACGTCGTGCCCGAGCAGCCGGATCTCCTCGGCCGTCGACGTGCCCAGCGAGGTCGGGTACGTCGGCGTCGCGTCGGTGCTCATGCCGGGGGCTCCTCGCCGGGTGCGGGTGCGGGTGCGGGTGCGGGGGTGGACAGCCAGCGGCGGAGGGCGTCGCCGTGCTCGTCGAGGGCGGGGGGCGGCAGGTGGTACGACGGCGGCGTCGCGGAGAGGCGCAGCGGGTTGCGCACCGTCGGGACCGCGGCGTCGCCCTCCCCCACCACGACGACCGGGTCCAGGCCGACCTCCTCGGCGAAGGCGACCCCCTGCTCGACGGTGTTGATCGGCCCGCACGGCACCCCGGCCGCGATGATGTCCCGGAACCACGCGAGCTTGCCGCGGGTGCGCAGCCGCTCGACGAGCAGCGGGCGCAGCTCGTCGCGGTGCGCGGTGCGGTCCTCGTTGCGCAGGAACCGGGGGTCGTCGGCGAGCTCCGGCACGCCGAGCACCTCGACGAGCCGGCGGAACTGGCCGTTGTTCCCCGCGGTGACGATGAGGTCCCCGTCGGCGCAGGGCAGCGGCTCGTAGGGGAAGAGGCTCGGGTGGCTGTTGCCCATGCGCTGCGGGACGACCCCGCCGGCGACGTACGCGCTCGACTGGTTGACCAGCCCGGACAGCGCGGAGCTGAGCAGGTTCACCTCGACGTGCTGGCCGGTGCCGCTCTGCGCGCGGGCGTGCAGCGCGCTGAGCACGCCGATGGTGGCGTGCAGCCCGGCCATGACGTCGAAGACCGAGATGCCCGCGCGGTAGGGCTCGCCCTCGGGCGACCCGGTGAGGCTCATCAGCCCGGAGATCGCCTGGACGATGAGGTCGTACCCGGGCAGGGCGGCACCGCCGGGGCCGCTGCCGAAGCCGCTGATCGAGGCGTAGACGACCCCGGGGTTGGTGGCGCTCACCGTGCCGTAGTCGAGGCCGAAGCGGGCGAGGCCGCCCGGCTTGAAGTTCTCGACGAGCACGTCCGCGCGCCGGGCCAGCTCCTGCGCCGCGGCCAGGTCGTCGGGGTCCTTGAGGTCGAGGGCGACCGAGCGCTTCCCCCGGTTGACGCCGAGGTAGTAGGTGGAGACCCCGTCGCGCACCGGCGGCTGCCAGGTGCGGGTGTCGTCCCCCGCGGGGGACTCCACCTTGACGACCTCCGCCCCCAGGTCCGCGAGCAGCATCGTCGCGTACGGCCCCGCCAGGATCCGCGAGAAGTCCGCCACGAGCAGGCCGGCCAGCGGCCCGCCGCCAGCGGCGCCGCGCGTCCCGCCGCCCTCCGCCACGCCCTCCACCTCCCGTCGTCGCGCCGCACCCGATGGTCGGGTGCTGACCGTCCACCGGACGACTGTCCGCCGTAGTGGTCGGGAGTGTCGCTCCGCCCCCTGCGCGGCGTCAAGGCCTTCCCCGCCACCTTGACGGCGTAGCCCGCGCAGCCCATCGTGGGCGACGAGACCCGCGCGTACGCAGCACGGACAGCGGTACGCCGAGCAGCCGGTCGACCTCGAGGAGGAGTCGTGACGGACGCTGCCCCCTTCGCGCCGCAGGAGGGACGCCCCGTCGTCCTGCGCGGCGGCACGGTGCTGACGATGGACGACGCGCACAGCGTCCTCACCGGGGCCGACGTGCTCGTGGTGGGCGACCGCGTCGCCGCCGTCGGCTCCGCCCTCGACGTGCCGGCCGGGACGCTGGAGGTCGACGCGTCCGGCGGCGTCGTCATGCCGGGCATGGTCGACACCCACCGGCACATGTGGCAGACCGCGATGCGCGGCTACGGCGCCGACTGGAGCCTGACGCAGTACTTCGTCTGGTACTACCTCGAGCACGACCGGGCCTTCCGCCCCGAGGACGTGCGGACGGGGAACCTGCTCTCGGCCTGGGACGCGCTCGAGGCGGGCGTGACCACGACGGTGGACTGGTCGCACGGCCTGCAGTCCCTGGAGCACGCGGAGGCCGCGGTGGACGCCCTGCGCGCCGTGCCCGGCCGATGGGTGCTGGCGTACGGCAACATCCAGGCGGCCCCCTGGGAGTGGACGGCCGATCCGGCGGTACGCGCTTTCCTGACCCGGCTGCGCGACGCGGGCGACGACCGCCTCGGCGTGCAGCTCGCCTTCGACGTCACCGGCGACCCCGCCTTCCCCGAGCGGGCGGCCTTCGAGGTGGCCCGCGAGCTCGGGCTGCCGGTGACCACGCACGCGGGCGTCTGGGGCGCCACGGGCGACGACGGCATCCGGCTCATGCACGAGCACGGCTTCATGCGGCCCGACACGGTCTACGTCCACGCCGCGACCCTCTCCACCGACTCCTACCACCGCATCGCCGCCACCGGCGGCTCGGTGTCGGTGTCCACGGAGTCCGAGCAGAGCGCCGGGCAGGGCTACCCGCCCACCTGGCAGCTGCGCCGCCACGGCATCCCCGTCTCGCTCTCGATGGACACGAGCGTCTGGTGGAGCAGCGACCTCTTCTCGGCCATGCGCACCACCCTGGGGGCCGACCGCTCCCGCGAGCACCTCGAGGCGCACCAGCGGGGCGACACGGTGACCCACGTGCACCTGCGCGCGGAGCACGTCGTGGACTGGGCCACCCGCGGCGGGGCGCGTGCCCTCGGGCGGGACGACCTCGGCCTGGTCGCGCCGGGCGCCAAGGCCGACCTCGTGCTCGTCAAGAACGACCGCTCCCCCGTCTCCTTCCCGCTGCTGAACCCGTACGGGCACGTCGCGTTCCAGGCGCAGCGCGGCGACGTGCACACCGTCCTCGTCGACGGGCGGGTCGTGAAGCACCACGGCGCGCTGGTCGGGGTGGACCTGGCCGCGCTGCGGGCGCAGGCCGAGGCCACGGTCGAGCACCTGCGTGCGACGATCGGCGAGGACGACTGGGCCCGGGGCATGGACCCGGACCTGCCGGGCACCGAGGTGCTGGACAACCCGTACCAGTACACCGACTACAGGTCCGCCTCCACGCACGCGGCGGGCAGCGACCGCGTGCTCGGCTGAGGCGCGGGACCGGCGGGGCGGGGACGAGGAGGGCGCGTGGCGGGACGGGGCGAGGGCCCGGACTTCGTGGAGGCGCTGGCTCGCGGCCTCGACGTCCTGGCCAGCTTCGACGGCGAGCACCCGGCGATGACGCTGAGCGAGGTCGCGGCGCGCACCGGGCTCGCCCGGCCGACCGCGCGCCGGCTGCTGCTCACCCTCGAGGAGCTCGGGTACGTCCGCTCGTCCGCCGGCGCCTTCTCCCCCACGCCGCGCGTCCTCGCGCTGGGGACGGCGTACGTGAGCTCGCTCGGGCTGTGGGACGTCGCCCGCCCGCACATGGAGGCGCTGGTCGCCCGCACCGGCGAGTCGACGTCGATGGCCCAGCTCGACGGCTCGGACATCGTCTACGTCGCCCGGGTGTCGGTCCCGAAGCTCATCGCCCTGCGGGTGGACGTGGGCACGCGCTTCCCGGCGCCGCAGACCTCGCAGGGCAAGGTGCTGCTCGCCGCGCTGCCCGACGACCGCCTCGAGGCGGTCCTGGGCGAGCCGAGCCGGTCGGGCCTGCCGCCGTACATCGGCCGTCCCCTCCCCGCGCTGCGCGAGGAGCTCGTGCAGGTGCGGGCCCGGGGCTGGGCCCTCGCCGACTCCGAGCTCGCGCCCGGGGTGCGCTCGGTCGCGGTGCCGGTGCGCGACGGCACCGGCAGCGTGCGCGCCGCGATGAACGTGACCGTCCACGCGGCCGAGACCTCCGTCGAGCGGCTGCTGCAGGACCACCTGCCGCTGCTGCTGCGGACCGCGGGCGACGTCAGCGCCGAGTGGGCGCTGTGGCGGTCCCGCCCCCACGTGGAGCTCGAGCGCGGCGCGGGCGGCACGGCCTCGGCCTGAGGCGGGCCTCGCCCCTCAGGCGCGCCGGCCGAGGCGGGCCAGCACCCGTGCCGCGCGCCCCGCGCCCGCGGGCGCCTGCACCCCGGGGCGGCAGACCCCCTCCAGGTAGAGCGCCTCGCCGAAGCCCGCCGCGCCCTCCTCGACCCGGTCCAGCTCCTCCTCGCTCAGTCCCGCGTCGAGCCCGGCCGCCGTGGCGACGTCCCAGCGGTGCACCACCATGTCCCAGACGTAGAAGCGCTCGAGGGTCTCGCCGGTGGTCGTCGGCCCGAAGTACCCGTCGAAGGGCGCCGCGGCCACGGCCTCGTCGGCGAGCGCGGCCTCGACGGCACCGGCGTGCCGCGCCCACGCGCCGGCCGGGTCGGCGTCGACGTCCGGCGCCGGGCCGAGCTCGACCCCGCGCCCGGCGAGGAACTCGCGCTGGGTGTCGACGAGGTGGCGGACCACGTCGCGGGCGGCCCAGCCCTCGCAGGGCGAGGGGGCGCCCCAGGCGCCGGCGGGCAGGGCGGCGAGGAGGGCCCCGAGGGGCTCCCCCGCCGCGCGGTAGCGGGTCAGCGTCGCGTTCACGCCCGGGACGCTAGGCGGGTGCGGCAGGCTGGGGCTTGATGGAAGCCGACACCTCGCCGCGGCGGTGGATCGAGCGGGCGCACCTGCGCGAGCCGGGCGACGCCTCGCACGTCATGCACGCGTACGAGCCCGACCCCGCCTGCGCCGACCTGCTGCGGCGCTTCTGGGTGCCGGTCTGGTCGGTGCCGCCGGGGCGGGAGGCGCCGCAGCGGGTGCTGCAGTACCCCGCGTGCCTGCTCGTCGTCAGCAGCACGTACGCCCGCTTCTATGGCGTGGTGCGCGGGCTGTCCACGACGACGCTGTCCGGCGACGGCTGGGCGGTCGGGCTGTCGCTGGCGCCCGCCGGAGGGGCGCTGGTGGCCAGCGGGTCGGTGGCGCCGTACACCGACCGGCACGTCGACCTCGCCGAGGTGCTCGGCCCCGACGGGACGGCGCTGGCCGCCCGCGTGCGCGAGGTCATGGACCCCGACCCGCTCGACCCCGGGGCGCACCGCGCCGCGACGGGCCTGGTCACCGCCGTCGCCCGGCGCTGGCTGCCGGTGGACGAGGAGGGCCTGCTCGTCAACCGCGTCGTCGACCTCGTCGAGCACCGCGGCGTGCGCCGGGTCGGTGACCTGTGCGCGGCCAGCGGCCTCGGCGAGCGGTCCCTGCAGCGCCTCGTGCACCGGCGCCTCGGCATCGCACCGCGCTGGCTGGTGCAGCGGCGCCGGCTGCAGGACGCCGCGGTGCGGCTGCGCGACGGGACGGCGACGGCCGCGCAGGTCGCCGCGGAGCTCGGCTACGCCGACCAGGCGCACCTCACCCGCGACTTCGCCCGGGTCACCGGGACCACGCCGGGCGCCTTCGCCGCCCGCCACCGGGCGGCGCCGGCCTAGGGGTGCCGTACGGCGCGCGGCGGGGTACGGGCGGGGCGTGGACGCGAGCGAGGAGGACCCGTACGACCTGCGGCGCTTCGTCGAGGCCCAGGAGGGGGCGTACGACGGGGCGCTCGCCGAGCTGCGGCGCGGGCGCAAGACGGGGCACTGGATGTGGTTCGTCCTCCCGCAGCTGCGCGGCCTCGGGCGCAGCCCCGCCGCGCAGCGCTACGGGCTCACCGGCCTGGCGGAGGCGCGGGCCTACGCCGGGCACCCGGTGCTCGGCCCGCGGCTCGCCGCCTGCGCCCGGGCGCTGCTGGACCTGCCCGGCGACGACCCGGTCGCCGTGCTCGGCGAGGTCGACGCGCTCAAGCTGCGCTCGTCGATGACGCTCTTCGCGCGGGCTGACCCGCAGGGCCCGTACGGCGAGGTGCTCGCGCGGTACTGCGGCGGCGAGGACCCGCGCACGGTCGCGCTGCTCGGCGCCTGAGCGTCACGGCCTGCGCCACCACCAGCGCCGGCGGCGGCGCTCCTCGGCGCGGGCCCGCGTCGGCGGCGCGGGCGGGGGCGGCGGGGGCCGCTCCGCGCGCCAGCGCTCGACGAGCGCCTCGACGTCGAGCGGCATCGTCGTCAGCGGCGGCCCCTCCTGCGGGCGCAGCAGGGCGCGGCGCAGCCGGGCGTTGAAGTCCTCGACCGCCTCGCGCAGGCGCCGCTCCGCCGGCACCCGGGCCAGGTCCTCCAGCAGGTCCTGCTTCTCCCGCCGGAACGCCAGGCTCGGCGGCAGCGCCGCGCGCAGGTCCGCCTCCTCGCGGCGGGCCCAGTCGACGACCCACTCCTCGCCGGTCTTGCCGCGGTCCAGGTCGCGCAGCGGCTTGCCGGCCCCGGGCAGCCCGTCGAAGGCGCCGCGCTCCTGGGCGCGGCGGATCTGCCGGTCGACCCAGTCCTCGTACGTCACCCCGTGCGGCTTGCGCTCCGTCACCCGTCCAGGGTGCCCCGTGACGTCCGCACCTGCACGGACGGCCCCCGGCTCCCCCGTGCGCCCAGCTGCGCCGGACTGCGCCGAACGGCTGACGGGAGCCCGCCCGCGCTCGTACGGTGCC
This sequence comes from Vallicoccus soli, assembly GCF_003594885.1. Lineage (NCBI taxonomy): Bacteria > Bacillati > Actinomycetota > Actinomycetes > Motilibacterales > Vallicoccaceae > Vallicoccus > Vallicoccus soli. The sequence goes on along the minus strand of NZ_QZEZ01000008.1, from coordinate 166,358 downwards.
GACCGTCCGCGACGGGGGCGACGGGGAGGACGACCATGACGAGCAGCGGGGCAGCCGACCTCGGGGGCCTGCGGCAGCGCCCGCCGAGCCTCCCGGCCGGCGTGCCGGCCCAGCGCGCGGCGGCGGCCGCCGGCGGGGCGTGGGCGCGCGAGCACGGAGCCCCGGTCCTCGGCCCGGACCCCCTCGCCGCCGCCGTCGCCGGCGACCAGGTCTGGGTGGGCGGCGGCTTCACCTACGGCGTCGCCGCCATGGCGAGCGGCACGTACCAGCGCGTCGCGCACTGGGACGGCACCGGCTGGCGGCGGATGGGCGAGGGCGTCGACGGCACCGTCCACGCGCTCGCCGTGCACGGCGGCGACGTGTGGGCCGGCGGCGAGTTCACCGTCGCGGACGGCCGCGTCCAGGCCCTGCGCCTCGCCCGCTGGGACGGGGCGGCCTGGCACGCCGTCGCCGGCGGCGTGAGCGACCCCGAGCGGACGTACGGCACCCGGGTCGCGGCGCTCGCCTGCGACGGGCGCACCCTCGTGGTCGGCGGCGTCTTCACGCGCGCGGGCGACGTGCCGGCCGCGAGCCTGGCCGCCCTCGACCTGGCCACCGGCACGTGGAGCGACCTCGGCGGCGGGGTGGCGTCGAGCTGGTCCAGCGAGCCGTCCGAGGTGCGGGCCCTCGCGCTGCACGGGCGCACGGTCTGGGTCGGCGGCCGCTTCGACCTCGCCGGCGGGGCCGGCGGGGTGCCCTGCGGCGGCCTCGCCGCCGTCGACCTCGACACCGGGGCGTGGACGCCCGCGCCCGGCGGCGGCCTCACCGACGACGGGACGACCGGCGGCGTCACCGCGCTCGCCCTGGACCCCGCCACGGGTGCGCTGCACGTCGGCGGCTCCTTCACCCGCGCCGGCGACGTCGGGGCCTGGAACCTCGCGGTGCTCCGGGACGGCAGGTGGTCCTCGCTGGGGGACGTCAGCTCGTACGGCGGCACGAGCGCCTCGGTCGAGGCCCTCGCGGTCTCGGGCGGGCGGCTGTTCCTCGGCGGCGGCTTCACCGCCGTCGGCGGCGCCGCGGTCGAGCACCTCGCGCAGTGGGACGGAGCGGCCTGGTCGGGGGTCGGCGAGGGGCTGGACAACGTGGTCCGCGCCCTCGCCCCGGTCGAGGGCGGAGGGGTCGTCGTGCTCGGCGACTTCGGCGTCTCGGGGACGCTGCGGCTCGAGCACGGCGCCGTGTGGACCGGCACCGGGTGGCGGACGTTCGGCCAGGGCGTGCTCAGCGACCCCTACGGCGGCGGGACGGTGAGCGCCGTCGTGCCGGTCGGCGACGGCGCGTACGTCGGGGGGCTGTTCGACCAGGCCGGGCACCTGCCGGCGGGGTCCGTGGCCCGCTGGGACGGCACCGGGTGGGACACCATGGCCGGGGGCGTCGGCGCCGCGATCAGCCACGGGCAGGTCTTCGCGATGCTCGAGCTGGACGGCGACCTCTACGTCGCCGGCCGGTTCGACACGGCCGGCGGCCGGGTCGTGCGCAACATCGCCCGCTGGGACGGCGCCGCCTGGCACCCGCTCGGGGACGGGCTCTCCGACGCCGCTCACGCCCTCGCCGCCGTGGGCGGCAAGCTCTACGTCGGCGGGACCTTCGCCCTCGCCGGGCGCGTGGCGGCCGGGCACCTCGCCTGCTGGGACCCCGCCGCGCAGGAGTGGTCCGCCGTGGGCGGTGCCCCGACGTACGACCACGACATCCGCGCGCTCGAGGTCGTCGGGGACCGGTGGCTCGTCGTCGGCGGCACCTTCCAGCGCTTCTTCGCGCAGGGCACGACCGTGGTCGAGGGCCTCTGGGGCCTGTGCCTGTTCGACACGGCCCACGAGCCGTCCGAGGACCTGCTGCGCGGCTACCACCTGCTGGAGGGCGTGAGCCGGTACGGCGCCCCGGGCTGGGTCCACGCGCTGCGCGTCGTCGGCGGCGACCTCTACGTCGGCGGCTGGTTCGACGTCGCCGGGATCATGGCCCTCGGCGAGCGACCCTCCGCCGGCTTCCCGGCGTCCAACCTCGCGGTGTGGCACTTCGCGGGCGACGGCACCTGGGAGGGCGTCGGCGGCGGCACCGACCGGCAGGTGCAGGCGCTCGCCGCCGTGGACGGGGCGCTCGTCGCGGCGGGGTGGTTCGCGACCGCCGGCGCCACGGGCGCCGCCCGGGTGGCCCGGTACGACCCCGGCACCCGGTCCTGGGAGCCGCTCGGCGACGGGCTCGGCGACGGCGCGCGCGGCGGGAGCTGGGCGCTCGCCGTGGCGCACCACCCCGCCACCGGCGTCTGGGTCGGCGGGGAGTTCCCGGAGGCCGGGGGCGCCCCGAGCGCGAACCTCGCGCGCTGGGGCGGCCCCGGGCCCGAGGGGGTCAGCCCTTGAGGCCGGCCCGCGAGACGCCCTCGACGACGAACCGCTGGGCGACGAGGTAGAGCAGCAGCACCGGCACGCTGGCGATGACCGCGCCGGCCATGAGCAGGTCGTACCGGACCGCGTTGGCGTTCTGCAGGGTCGACAGGCCGGCCGGCAGGGTCTGGTTCTCCGGCGAGAACAGCACGTACACCGGCCAGAGGAAGTCGTTCCAGTTGGTGAGGAACGACAGCATGCCGAGGGTCACCAGCGCCGGCTTCGACAGCGGCAGCACGACCTGCAGGAAGGTGCGCCACCGGCTCGCGCCGTCGATGGCGGCCGCTTCCTCCAGCTCCGCGGGCAGGCCGAGGAAGAACTGGCGCAGGAAGAAGACGCCGAAGGCGCCCGCAGCGCCCGGCACGATCACCGCCCACAGCGTGTCGAGCCAGCCGAGGCGCCCGACGATGAGGTAGTTCGGGATGAGCAGGATCACCGGCGGGACGAAGAGCGTGCCGATGATGACCGCGAAGACGACCTTCTTGCCGGGGAAGTCGATGCGGGCCAGCGCGTAGGCGGCCATGGACGCGGTGATGAGGATGAGCAGGGTCTGCCCGGCCGCGCTGAGCAGGCTGTTGAGCAGCCAGCGCAGCACGGGCGTGCCCTCGGTGCCCAGCACCGTGTCGTAGGCCTGCGTGGTCGGGTCGCTCGGGATCCACTGGGGGTCCGGGGACGCGGCCGAGGCGGTGTCCTTGAAGGACGTCGAGACCATGTAGATGAGCGGGCTGATGAAGAGGATCGTCAGCGCGCCGAGGACGCCGTACTGCAGGATCCGCTTGAGCGGGTTGGGGCCGCTGCTGCCCCGCCGCGGCGGGGGCGTGGGGGCGGCGGTGGTGTGCCTGCTGGTCGTGGCAGTGGACATCGTGGCCTCCGTCAGCGCCGGGCGTCGCGGTCGCGGAACGCGTAGAACACCGCGAGGCTCACGACCATGAGGAAGAAGGTGAAGATCAGCGACATCGCGGCGGCCTGGCCGGTGTTGAACTGCCGCAGGCCCACCTCGGCGATCTCGTAGATGCCGGTGCGCGTCTCGGTGCCCGGGCCGCCGGCCGTCATGAGGTAGGACTGGCCGAACATGTTGACCGACGCGATGATCGTGACGCTGGTGATGAACAGCACCACGGGGCGCAGGCCGGGCAGCGTGACGTTGCGGAACCGCTGCACCGCGTTCGCACCGTCGACGCGCGCGGCCTCGTAGAGCTCGGGCGAGATGTCCTGCAGCGCAGCCAGGTAGATCACGGTGTTGAACCCGAGGGTCCACCACACCGTGACCCCGACGAGCGAGATCCACGCCCACGGCAGCGAGGTGAGCCACGGGACGGTGTCGCGCAGCCCGATCACGCCGAGGTAGTGGTTCACCAGGCCGATGTTCGTGTCGAGCAGGTAGCGCCACAGGACCGCCACGACGGCGACGCCGAGGACGTACGGGGCGAAGTAGAGCGCCCGGAAGAGGTTGCGGCCGGGGAACTTCTGGTTGAGCACCAGCGCGACGAGCAGCGGCAGCACGAGCAGCAGCGGCACCGTCAGCGCGGTGAACAGCCAGGTCGCCTGCACCGACTGCCAGAAGGTCTCGGCGAACGGGGAGTCGCCCGTGAGCAGGCCCGTGTAGTTCTCCAGCCCGACCCACGGGGCTTCCGGCAGCGTGAAGTCGTAGTCGTGCAGGCTCACCCAGATCCCGTAGAGGAGCGGGGCGAGCACGAAGACCGTGAAGATCACGAGGTACGGCGCGAGGAACAGCACCGCGTCGCGCGTGTCCCGCTTGCGCGAGCGGTCGCCGCGCACCGGGGGCGCGGCGCTCCGCGGCGCGGCCTCGACGCTGAGCGCGGACGCCCCGCCGGTGGCGGGGCGCGAGACGTTGGTGTCGGTCATGGCTCAGACCTCGAACTTCTGCTGGTTGGCCTGCATCTGCTCGGTGGCCCGCGCGGCCGCCCCGCTGAGGGCCGCCGCCGGCTGCTCCCGGCCGAGGACCGCGTTGCTCACCGCGATCTCCAGCGTCTGCACCTGCACGTCGCCGAGGCCGGGCACGGGGGGCAGGAACCGCAGCGTCGGCACGGCGTCAGCCAGCGCCGCCTGGGGGCTCTCCTGGAACTCCGGCGTCTCACGGGCGCTCGCCAGGGCCGGGATCATGCCCGCGGCGGTCCACTCGGAGGACGCCTCGAGCAGGTAGCGCATGAAGGCCTTGCCGGCGAGGAGCTTGTCGTCGTCGGGGTCGCGCTGGCGGAACAGCACCAGGTGGTGGCTGCTGGCCCACGAGGCGGGCTGGTCCCCGACCTGCGGCACGGGTGCGATGTCCCAGTCGAGGTCGGTCGACTGCAGGTCGTTGATCTGCCAGATCCCGTCCCAGGTGTAGGCGCCCTGGCCGTTCTTGAAGCCGACGTACTGGGAGTCCTGGGCGACGTCGGGCGGGCTGATGCCGGCGTCGACCTGGCGGCGCATCCAGGTGAGCGCCTGGACGCCGGCGTCGCTGTCGAAGGTGGCGCGGCTGCCGTCCTCCGCGTAGGGCTCGCCGCCGAACTGCCACAGCAGCGACAGGAAGATGAGGTGGGCCGGCCAGCGGTTCGGCATCCAGAAGGGGGTCTCGACGCCGGCGGCGAGCAGGGCCCTCGTCTGCTCCTCGAGCTCCTCCCCCGTCCGCGGCTGGCGCTCGAGGCCCGCCTGCTGCAGCACCGCCCGGTTGCCGTACGAGGCGAGGGAGTGCACGTCGAGCGGCACGCCGTACCGCGACCCGCGGTAGACGCCGTTGCGCCACACCTCCTGCGGGAACTCCGACTCCTGCAGCCCCAGCTGGGTGACGACCTCGTCGAGCGGGTTGATGGTCTGCCGGGCCGCGAGGTTGGCCAGCTGGTCGATCTGCAGCGTGCCGACGTCGGGCCCCTTGCCGGCGTGCACCGCCGCGATGACCCGCTGGTAGTACTGGTTCCACTGGATCGTGTTCGGCTCGACCGTGATGCGGTCCTGGCTCTCGTTGAACCGGTCCACCAGCGCCTGCATCGCGGGGCCGTCGCCGCCCGTGAAGCCGTGCCAGTAGCGCAGGGTCACCGGCTCCCCGGTGTACTCGTCCTGCAGCGCCGGCCCGGTCGCCACCTGCGGCTCCGCCGACCCGCAGCCGGCCAGGGCCGCGCCGCCGAGCGCGCCGGCCGCCGCCAGGAAGCCGCGCCGCGAGAGCCCCGCGCCGTCCGTGCGCCTGCTGATGCCGGTCACCGGCACCCACCTCCTCGTGAGTCCACCCTCGGTCCCGTCCCTCGTCAGTCGCGCGTGATGCGGAACTCGTGGAAGCGCGCCGTCGCCGGCGGCGGCACGTCCCCCTCGGCGTCCGGCTGGCCGCCGTGCGCGGCGAGCCCGACGCGCACGTGTGCCCCCGCTGGGAGCGTCCACACCCCGCCGCGCACCCAGGTGCGCCCGTCGCGGCTCGTGGACGCCTGCAGCTCCTGCTCGCCCGAAGCGTCCTCGGTGCGGGTGATGCGCAGCCAGGTCGTGCGGGCCGGCGGCCCGACGATCGTGCCGCCGTACTGCAGCCGGCCCGCGTACGGCCGCTCGGTGCCGAACTCCGTCTGCCGGGTGTTCCAGATGGCGACGTGGGACAGCCGCACCCAGTGGTCGTCGTCCACGTGCGCCACGAGCCCGGCCTGCTGGTAGTTGCGCACGACGTCGACGCCGACGTCGAGCGTGACCCGGGTCTGCGCGGTCCAGTCCCCCGCCGGCGCGTCGCGCAGCAGCAGCGAGGCCGTGCCGCCGGGCCCGCCGAGGTCGGCGACCTCGACCGGCCAGACGAGGTCGCCGCCGCGCACGCGCACGTCCGGGTCGCGGACCTCCTGCCAGCCCGGGCGCAGCCCGCCGTCGAAGCCGTCCGCGAAGACCGTGCGCCCCGGCCGCGGGGCCGGGACGAGCCGGGTGACCGGGCGGTGGGCCGGCAGGGCGCTGAGGTTGTCGACCTCGCCGCCCTCGCGTCCGGCCACCACGCCGGCCGGGCCCGCCGTGCGGCTGCCGCGGGGCAGGCGCAGGGCGAGGGACGCCTCGGCATCGAACAGCCGCGCGTCGCTCACCTCCGCGCGGGCGACCCCGTCGCGCACCTCGAGCGCCGCGCTGTGCCACGCCGCCGCGTCGCGCGGCCGCGCGAGCGCCGCGCTGGTGCGGGCGACGACCCGCGCGCCCCGGTGGGCGCTCAGGACGAGCCGCCCGCGGTCGGCGTCGACCGTGGCCCGGACCTGGGTGCCGCCCCCGGTGGCCCGGCCGGCGACGAGCGCGAGGGCGCCGCCGTCCGGCTGGCGCACGTCGGCCTCCACCCGGACCCGCCCGCCGGCCCGCGCCAGCAGCGACGCCCGCCCTGCGGCGTCGGCGTACGTGCCCGCGTCCGTCGCGCGGTCCTCGGCGAGCGTCCAGCGCCCGGTCCGGGCGAACCCGTCCCGGCCGCCCTCGAAGCGGGTCGCCGCGCGCCCGCCGGTCACCGGCCCCCGCTGGCGCCCCTCGGACGCCCAGGCGCCGGCGCGCACCGCGGGCCACCCGCCGACCCAGTCCAGCCGGTCGATGAGCATGGGCCGCTCGTTGATGCCGTCCGTCCCGTCGAGGTACGGGTCCCTCCGGTCGATGGCGTGGTAGACCATCCAGTCCTGCCCGGCCAGGTCGGTGACGACCGCGTTGTGCCCCGGGCCCACCCAGCGGTTCCCGTTGGGCGCGAGCACCGGAGTGCCGCCGGCCCGCGACACGTCGAGGCGCTGGCCCTCGCGGTCGACGTACGGCCCCCGCAGGTCGCGCGAGCGCCCGACGTGCACGCTGTAGCCGGTCGTCGGCCCGGCGCAGCAGTTCGCCGAGGACGCGAAGAGGTACCACCAGCCGTCGCGGCGCACCACGTACGCGCCCTCGTACTTGTTGTCGATGGCGACCTGCGTCGGCTCCCCCACCGCCCGCCGTCCGGTGGCGTCGAGCTCGGTGACCCAGATCCCGCCGTAGTAGGACCCGTAGAAGAGGTGCTGGGTCCCGTCGGCGTCGGTGACGTGGTGCGGGTCGAAGGTCCACAGGAAGTCCCCGGGCGCCCCGGAGGCGCCGCGGCGCGGGCCGACGACGGGCGCGCCGGTGTCGGTCCAGGGCCCGGCGGGGGTCGGGGCGGTCGCGACGCCGATCGCGCCGTCGCCCCGCTCGTCGGTGAGCGTGGTGTCGGTGACGACGTAGTAGAGCCGGTACTCGCCCTCGACGTAGCGCACGTCCGGGGCCCACAGCGCCCCCGGCACCTCCCGGTCGAGCCACGCGGGCGCGCTCTCCTCGGAGAACGCGTCGCCGACGTACTCCCACCGCACGAGGTCGAGCGAGCGGCTGATCGGCAGGAGGTGCCGGCGCCCCTCCCCCTCGCGCAGCGGGTCGGTGGTGCCGTAGGCGTACCACCAGCCGTCCTTGCCGCGCAGGACCGCGGGGTCGGCGTAGGTGTCCGCCCCCGCGGGCCCGAGCGGGTTCGCGTAGGGGCGGGCCACCACGGCGGGGACCCCCGCCGGGGCGGCGCCCGCGGGCACCGCGACGGGCAGGGCGAGCGCGGTGGCCAGGGCGGTGGTGAGGGAGAGCGCGAGCGTCGTCGGTCGGCGTCCCATGGTCAGCTCCTCGGGGGTGGGGCCAGGCGGAGCACGTTCCAGGACACGGGCGGCAGGAGGGCCTCCAGCCGCCCGTCGAGCACCCGGGCGTCGCGGCCCTCGCGGGGCACGACGCGGTCGGGGTCGTCGGCGGTGTTCACCGCGTACGGGTCGTCGTCGGCGAGGACCGAGTGCTCGGCCAGCACGAGCGGGCCGAAGCCGTGCAGCGCGACCTCGAGCGGCAGCGGCTCCTCGGTGCCCCGGTTGACGGCGAGGACCACGACCTCGCCCGTGGCGGGGTCGTGCGTGGCGGTGGCGTGCAGCAGCGGCACCTCGCCGTACGCCGCCGTGGCGTAGGTCGGCCCGTGCGCCTCGACGCGCAGCACCTGCCCCCGCGCCAGGCGGGAGGCCTGGGCGAAGGGGTGGAAGATCGTCTGCCGCCAGGCCCGCCCGCCGGGCTCGGTCATGATCGGCGCGATGACGTTCACCAGCTGGGCCTGGCAGGCGACGGTGAGGCGCTCGGCGTGGTTGAGCAGCGTGACGAGGAACGAGCCGACGACGACGGCGTCCGCGACGTTGAAGCGGTCCTCGATGAGCGGGCGCGCGTACTGCCAGTCGAGGTTCGGGGCCCCGACGAAGCGCCGCTGGTACCAGACGTTCCACTCGTCGAACGCGACCTTGAGCCGCTTGCGCTGGCGCAGCCGGGCGCCGACCGCGTCCGACGTGGAGATGACGGCGTCGATGAACGCGTCCATGTCGACCGCCGTCGCGAGGAAGGTGCCGAGGTCGCCCACCAGCTCCTCGTAGTACGCGTGCATGGACACGTAGTCCACGTGCTCGTACGTGTGCTCCAGCACCCGGTCCTCCCAGGTGCCGAAGGTCGGCATCTGCGAGTGCGAGCTGCCGACCGCGACGAGCTCGACCGACGGGTCGACGAGGCGCATGGCCTTGGCCGTCTCGGCGGCGAGGCGGCCGTACTCGTCGGGGGTCTTGCGCCCCACCTGCCACGGGCCGTCGAGCTCGTTGCCGAGGCACCAGAGCTTGATGCCGTGCGGCTCCTTCGCCCCGTTGGCGATGCGCAGGTCGGACCAGTACGTGCCGGACGGGTGGTTGGCGTACTCCAGGACGTCGCACGCCTCCTGGATGCCGCGGGTGCCGAGGTTGACCGCCATCATCGGCTCCAGGCCGGCGCGCTGCGCCCAGCCGGCGAACTCGTCGAGGCCCACGGTGTTCGGCTCGATGGCGCGCCAGGCGAGCTCGAGGCGGACGGGGCGCTCGTCGACGGGGCCGACCCCGTCCTCCCAGCGGTAGCTGGACACGAAGTTGCCGCCGGGGTAGCGCACGACGGTGGGGCCGAGCTCGCGCACGAGGTCCAGGACGTCGCGGCGGAAGCCGTCCGCGTCCGCGCTCGGGTGCTCGGGCTCGTGGATGCCGGTGTAGACGCACCGGCCCATGTGCTCGACGAAGGTGCCGAAGACCCGCCGGTCCACGGGGGCGAGGGCGAACGAGGGGTCGAGGACGAAGGAGGCCGGCTGCACGCACCCCTTCGTACACGGGGCTTGCAACGTTGTAAAGCCACGGTCCGGACACGGCGCGCCGCGTACGCTGCCTGCCGTGACCGGACGTGCACGGCCGACGGGGGCGAGCCTGAAGGACGTCGCCGCGCTGGCCGGCGTCTCCGTGAAGACCGTGTCGAACGTGGTCAACGGCTACGTCCACGTGGCGCCCACCACGCGCGAGCGGGTGCAGCGGGTGCTCGACGACCTCAACTACCGGCCCAACCTCGCCGCGCGGAACCTGCGCCTGCGCCGCTCGGGGGTCATCGCCCTGGCGGTCCCGGAGATCGGCCTGCCCTACTTCGCCGAGCTGGCCCGGCACGTCATCAAGGCCGCGGAGGTGCACGGCTGGACGGTCCTCGTGGACCAGACCGACGGCGTGGCCGAGCGCGAGCAGCTCGTCATCGACGGCATCCGCGGGCACCTCATCGACGGGCTCATCCTCAGCCCCGTCGCGCTCGACGCGGCCGGGATCGCCGCCCGCACCGACGCGACGCCGATGGTCCTGCTCGGCGAGCGCGTGTACGACGGCCCGGCCGACCACGTGGCCATCGACAACGTGACCGCCGCCCGCCAGGCGGTGGAGCACCTGCTCGGCCTCGGGCGGCGGCGGGTCGGCGTGGTGGGCGCGCAGGAGGGCGACCGGGCGGGCACGGCGCGACTGCGCCTGCGCGGCGCGGAGCAAGCGCTGTCCCGGGCTGGAGCGCGGGACGACCTCGTGGTGCCCGTCGCGGCCTTCGACCGGGCCGAGGGTGCGCGCGCCGTGGCGCGGCTGCTCGAGGGCGGGGACCCGCCCGACGCCCTGTTCTGCTTCAACGACCTGCTCGCGCTCGGCGCCCTGCGCGCGCTGCACGAGGCAGGGCTGCGGGTGCCGCAGGACGTCGCCGTGTGCGGCTTCGACGACGTCGAGGACGGCCGCTGGAGCACGCCGACGCTGACCACCGTGGCGCCGGACAAGGCGCAGATCGCCCGGGTCGCCGTCGACCACCTCGCGGCCCGGCTGCTGCGCGGCGAGGGCCACGGGCCGCAGGAGACCGTGGCCGGGCACGTGCTCGTCGAGCGCGAGAGCACGCGCGGCCGCTGAGGGGGCTGGGGCGCTGAGGGGGCTGGGGGTGCTGGGGCGGCGGGCGCCGCGGGCCTGCGAGGGGCTCTGACGGGCCGGTGCGCCGCCGCGGGGCAGGATGGGCCCGTGGACGAGATCGCCGTGGACGAGCGGGGCATCCGCCTCGGCCAGCTGCTCAAGGTGTGGGGCGCCGTCGACACGGGCGGCGAGGTCAAGGCGCTGCTCGAGGCCGGCGAGGTGCAGGTCAACGGCCGCCCCGCCAGGGGCAGGGGGGCCCAGCTGCGCGTCGGTGACGTCGTCGCGCACGGCGGGCGCAGGGTCCGGCTCGTCGCTGCGCCGGGCTGAGCCCTCCGCTCGCGCGGCACCGCCGGGCCCGTACCCCTGAGGGGCACCCCGAGGCGCGCAGCGCCCATGAAGGGCACCCCGAGGCGCGCAGCGCCCATGAAGGGCACCCTCAGCAGACTCGAGTCTGCTGAGGGGCACCCCCAGGGGCGTCGGACGCCTGAGGGTGCCCCTCATGCGTACGGGCGCAGGCCCCTCCCGCCGCGCGCTCAGCCCAGGCGGCGGTCCACGGCGGTGAGCAGGGTGCTGCGGGCCTTGTGCGCCTGCTCGTAGTCGCGCACGTGCGTGAGCGCGCGCTGGTCGAGGTCCGCGAGCGCCTGGCGCACCTGGGCCACGGTCTGCTCGTCGTACCCCTCCCAGGGTGCGCTGTCGTGCCGGGCGCGCCGGGCCGCCCGGCGCGCGGCGGGCGGGTTGGCGACGTGCTGGTGACCCTCGCGGGTGCCCTCCTGCTTCGCGCGCTCGGTGCTCTCGCGCTGCTCCGGCGAGAGCTCTTCCCACGCGGCGTCGGGCAGGTACCGCTTCGTGCCCCCGTCGTCGGTGCGCGCGCGCTCCGCGTCGTCCTCGGTGCGCCAGTGCTCGTCGCCCCACTGCTCGAGGTGGCGCTGGGACTCCCGCGGCGGCCCCGTGTAGCCGCCGCCGGCGGCCTCGTAGCGCTGCACGAGGAGCTGCGCCTTGCGCGCGCTCCACTGCCCCGCGCGCCCGCCCTTGCCCCCCGCCGTGATCTCGGCCTTGAGGCGCTCGCGCAGGTCCGGGTCGGTGTACGGGCTCGTGCCCTCGCCCTTGCCGCGCTTGCCCTTCGCGCCCTTGCCCTTGCTGCCCTTGCTGGCCTTGGCGTCCTTGCTGGCCTTGGCGTCCTTGCTGGCCTTGACGTCCTTGCTGCCCTTGCCCTTGCTGCCCTTGGCGTCCTTGCCCTTGGCGCCCTTGCCCGTCGCGTCCTTGCCCTTGCCGCCCTTGCCCTTGCCGTCCTTGACGTCCTTGCCCTTGCCGCCCTTGCCCTTGCCGGCCTTGCCCTTCGCCTCGTCCTCCGGCTTGCGCTTACCGCCCGTGCGCCCGTTGCCCTCGTCCTCGTCCTTGCTGGACCCCACGGCCCCTCCTTCGTGCGACTGCGCCCTTCCTACCCCAGCGGCCGCAGGAGCCGCCCGCCGAGGCGCGGCGGGCGCGTGTCGGGCCCGCGCCGCCGGGTACCGCCGCACCACGACCGGCGCCCAGCGGCGCGACGCACGACGGGAGGAGTCCCATGGCCACCGGCGAGACCGGCTTCGACGACGTCACCTTCGACCTCATCTCCGTCCAGTACCACTCGCTCAAGGCGGGCCACGACTACGGCCAGTACGTCCGGGACGCGCGCAACGCCGGCCGCGAGGACATCGCCTCGTTCTTCGAGGAGGTCATGGCGCAGGACAGCGAGCGCGCGCGCCGCTGCCACGAGTTCATGAAGGAGCTGTCCGGCAGCTCCGAGTCCGGCCCGGCCGTCTCCTGACGCCGCCGCACCGGCACGACGAGGGCCCCGCAGCCGGTCGGCTGCGGGGCCCTCGTCCGTGCGGTGCCCTGCTCAGGCGACGTTCATGGTGTCGGGGTCCGGGCCGAGGCGCTGGCCGCGGTCCAGCCCGGTGAGCGTGGCCATCTCCTCGGTGGACAGCTCGAAGTCGAACACCGCGATGTTGGAGCGGATCCGCTCCGGCGTCACCGACTTGGGGATGACGACGGTGCCGCGCTGGACGTGCCAGCGCAGCACGACCTGCGCCGGCGTGCGGTCGTGCGCCTGCGCGACGGCGGCGACCGCCGGGTCGGCCATGAGCTCGCCGCCCTGCCCGAGGGGGCTCCACGCCTCGGTCACGACCTGGTGCTCGTCGTGGAAGGCGCGCAGCGCGTCCTGGGCGAGGTACGGGTGCAGCTCGACCTGGTTGATGACCGGGCGCACGTCCGTCTCGTCGAACAGGCGCCGCAGGTGGTTCGGCTGGAAGTTGGACACGCCGACCGCGCGGACCCGGCCCTCGGAGTAGAGCCGCTCGAAGGCGCGCCAGGTGTCGAGGTAGAGGTCGCGCGCGGGCGTCGGCCAGTGGATGAGGTAGAGGTCGAGGACGTCGAGCCCCAGCTTCGCCATGCTCGTGTCGAAGGCGCGCAGGGTGCTGTCGAAGCCCTGGTCGGCGTTCCAGAGCTTGGTCGTCACGAAGACCTCGTCGCGCGGCAGGCCCGCGTTCGACAGGGCCTTCCCGACGCCCTCCTCGTTCTGGTACGCCGCCGCGGTGTCGATGTGGCGGTACCCGGCCTCGAGGGCCAGGGAGACGTTGCGCTCGGTCTCGGCCGGGTCGACCTGGAACACCCCGTAGCCGAGCTGCGGGATGCCGACGCCGTTGTTGAAGGTCACGTAGGGCACGTCAGGCATGCCCGAGGGACTACCCGGCGGCGCCGGGCCGGGAACCCGCGCCGCGCGTGCCGGCCGTCACCCCGAGGTCGGCCTGGACCGGCGCCAGCGCGTCCTCGACCTCGGCCAGCACGTCCGCCGGCCAGGCCCGCCAGCCCCCGCCGCCGGGCGTCGCGACGTGCCCCTCGTGCAGCAGGGTGCGCCCGTGCGCGGCGTCGCCCATCGCGTCCGCCGGCCCCGCCTCGACCGCGGCAGCGGCACGCACCGCGGCGGCGGCGGCGCGCTCGTCGAGGGGCAGCCCCGTCGCGGTCCACACCCGCGCCAGGACGTCCGCCGGGTGGGCCACCAGGTCGTCGTACGGGACGAGGAGGGCGCCCGCGTCGCGCCACCAGCGCACGTTGTCGAGGTTGACCCGCCACCGCCGCGAGGCCAGCGCCTGCGCCGGGTCCTGGCCGAAGGCGCGGCAGAACGAGTGCAGGACGTCGCGCCAGTCCCGCAGGGTGAGCACCGGCAGGAGCCTCCCGCGGGCGAGCAGCCCGCTCCAGTCGGCGCCCTCGGGGATCGCCGGGCTGTGGTGCGCCTTGGCCACCGCCACGCCGAGCGCCTCGACGAAGGACCAGGCCGGGCCGTCGAGCAGCGGCACCTGCTCCGGCTCGACGTACCCCAGGCGCGCGCCGGCCAGCGAGCGCTCGGCGTGCTCACCCAGCAGGTTGTACGCCAGAGTGCTCCCCGAGCGGTAGCCGCCGCAGGCGAGCAGGACCAGGGGCGGCGTGAGGGGCACGGTCGGCGATGCTAGCCGCGCCCCCGCCGCGCCCGGGGACGCGACGAGGGCAGGAGGCGCAGTGGGGCCAGCGGTGCAGGGTGCGGCCGGACCGGTCGGAGCGGTGCGCCCCGGGCTCGAGCCCGCCGACCCCGTGCCGGGGGTGCGGCGCGTCGCGGTCCTGCGCAGCGGCGGCATCGGCGACTACCTCAACGCCGAGCCCGCGCTCACCGCGCTGCGCGCGGCGTACCCGCAGGCCGAGATCACCCTCCTCGGCGCCGCGCACCACCGCCCGCTCGTCGAGGGCCGGCCCGGCCCCTGCGACCGGCTCGAGGTCGTCCCCGCGGTGCCCGGGGTGCGGGCCGGGGACGGTCCGGACGCGCCCGGCGAGGAGGTCGAGGCCTGGTGCGCGGCCCAGCGGGCCCGCGGCTACGACCTCGCCGTGCAGCTGCACGGCGGCGGCGGCAACAGCAACCCGCTGCTGCTGCGCCTGGGCGCGCGGACCACCGCCGGCACGGCGGCACCGGGAGCGCCCCGCCTGGACCGCACGGTGCCCTGGTCGCCGTACCAGCACGACGTGCTGCGCTGGCTCGAGGTCGCCGCGGCGGCCGGCGCGCCCGCGGTGCGCCTCGAGCCGCGCCTGGCCCTCACCGAGGACGACCTGCGCCGCAGCCGCGAGGCCCTGCCCGACGGGGAGCCGTTCGTCGCGGTGCACCCCGGAGCGACGGAGCCGCGGCGGCGATGGCGCCCGGAGCGCCTCGCCGAGGTCGGCGACGCGCTGGCCGCCGAGGGCGCCCGGGTCGTGCTGCTCGGCAGCCCGGCGGAGCGCCCGCTCACCGCGCAGGTCGCCGCCGCCGCCCGCTCGGACCGCTGGACCGACCTCACCGGCGCGGTCGACCTGCGGGGCCTGCTGGGGCTGCTCGCCCGGGCCGACCTGCTGCTGGGCAACGACAGCGGGCCCCGCCACCTCGCCGCCGCCCTCGGGACGCCGACGGTCGCCGTGTTCACCAGCGCCAACGCCGTCGACGTCGCACCGCTCACCCGCACCTGGCACCGCACCGCGGTGTCCTGGGGCTCGGCCTGCGCCCGCTGCGGGATGCCGTACCTCGCCGGCGACTGCGGGCACGGCGAGACCGTGCTCGACGACGTGCCCGGCGAGGAGGTCCTCGCCCACGCCCGCGACCTGCTCGCGCAGCGCGCCGTCCCCGCATGACCGCCGCGGGCGGTGGGGCGGAGGCGGTCAGGCGAAGGCGGAGCGCCCGGTGATGTCGCGGCCGACGATGAGGGTCTGGATGGTCTCCGTCCCCTCGTAGGTGTGGATCGCCTCCATGTCGCCCATGTGCCGGATGACGTGGTGCTCCAGCAGGATGCCGTTGCCGCCCAGCAGGTCGCGGGCGTCGGCGATGATCGCCCGGGCCTTGCGGGTGTTGTGGACCTTCGCCAGCGAGGCCATGGTGCCGGTCAGCCCGCCGGCCTCCTCGAGGCGGGACGTGCGCAGGCAGTAGAGCTGCATGGCGGTCAGCTCGGTGAGCATGCGGACCAGGCGGTCCTGCACGATCTGGAACGCCGCGAGGGGCCTGCCGAACTGCTCGCGCTGCTGCGCGTAGCTCAGCGCGGCCTCGTACGCCGCCGTCGCGTGCCCGAGGGCGGCCCAGGCGACGCCCGCGCGGGTGGCGGCGAGCACCCGCCCGGCGTCCCGGAAGCTGCCGGCACCGGGCAGCCGCGCGTCGAGCGGCACCCGCACGCCCTCCAGCCGCACGTCCGCCTGGTGGATGGCGCGCATCGCGCCCTTGCCGGTGATGGGCTCGGCGTGCAAGCCCGGCGTGCCGCGCTCGACGAGGAAGCCCTGCACCTGCCCGTCGTCGCCGCGGGCCCAGACCACGGCGACGTCGCACATCGCGCCGTTGCCGATCCACCGCTTGGTGCCGTCGAGCACGTACGCGGCGCCGTCGCGCCGGGCCGTCGTGCCGAGCGCGACGGAGTCCGAGCCGTGCTCCGGCTCGGTGAGCGCGAAGGCGCCGAGCGCCTCCATCCGCGCCATGCGCGGCAGCCACCGCTCCTTCTGCTCGTCCGAGCCGAGCAGGGCGATCGAGCGCATCGCCAGGCCCGACTGGACGCCGTGCACCGTCGCGAGGCTGCCGTCGCCCCGGTGGAGCTCCATCGCGACGAGGCCGGACGCGGTCGGCGTCATCTTCGCGCAGCCGTAGCCGTCGATGCCGTCCCCGACCAGGTCGAGGTCGCCGAGCCGGCGGACGAGGTCCACCGGCACCTCGGCGCGCTCCCAGTAGCCGTTGATGACGGGCAGCACCTCCTCGTCGACGAACGCGCGCACCCGGCGCCAGCGCTCGACCTCCTCCTCGGTGAGCTCGCCGGCGAGGCCGAAGCAGTCCGTCCCCAGCCCTCGGGACACCTCGTACGCCGTCACGGTCGTTCTCTCCTCGTGCTCGCGGTCGGGGTCGGTCGGGGTCGGTCGGGCCGGTCGTCGGTCGGGGCCGTCGCGGGCGGGCTCACGCGCGCACCATGCGCACCGCGAGGTCGGCGTAGAGGTCGCCGACCTGCTCGGGGCTGCGCCCGGGCGAGCGCGGTGACCAGCGCGCGACGTCGATGCCGAGGGAGAGCACCGCTAGGGCGACCGCGGGCACGTCGTCCACCGCGAAGGCCCCCGCGGCGACGCCGTCCTCGACGATCCCGCGCAGCAGGTGCTCCAGCTCGCGGCGGCGGGCCGCGACCTCGGCGAAGTGCTCGGGGTCGAGGGCGTCGAGCTCGTCCTGCACGACCCGGGCGACGAGGTGCTCGCGGGCGTGCCAGGAGGTGAACGTCCGCACGTACGCCCGCAGGCGCGCCTCCGGCCCGTCCGCGCCCGCGACGGCCTCGCCCACCAGCGCCAGCGCGCGCTCGTGCCCCCGCCGGCAGATCGCGTGCAGCAGCTCCTCCTTGGAGCGGAAGTGCACGTAGAGCGCACCGGCGCTGACCCCGGCCCGCGCGGCGATGTCGCGGGTCGTGGTGGCGTGGTAGCCCCGCTCGGCGAACGCCTCCACGCCGGCCGCCAGCAGGCGCTCCGCGCCCGCGGGCCGCTCCCCGCCCCGGCCCGCGCGCCGTCCCCGGTCCCGGCCAGGGGGGCGAGCACGCCGGCGCGCGCGGCGCCCCGCTCGACGGGGGCGCCGCGCCGCGCGTCGGGGGCGTCGGTGCCGGCCACCCCTCGACCGTAGGCGTGGCGTACGGGGCGAGCAAGCGCTCAGTCAGGAGCCGGTGCAGCGGACCGGGTGGCGGGGTGCGCCCGGGCGCCCTACGGTCCTGGCCATGCGCCGCGCCACGCTGCCCCGCACCTCGCCGCGCAGCCTCGCGGCCGCCCTGCTCACGAGCTGCGCCCTCGTCCTCGGGGTCGCGCTGACGCCCCCGGCCGAGGCGCAGCCCCGGTTCCCGGGCACCGTCCCGCTGCCGGCGGGCAGCCAGCCCGAGGGCATCGCCGGCGGCCCCGGCACCACGTTCTTCGCCGGCGCGCGCACCGACGGGAGCATCGTGCGCGGCGACCTACGCACCGGCGAGAGCCGCGTCCTCGTCCGCGGTCAGGAGGGGCGCGTCGCCGTGGGCATGCGCTACGACGCCGCGACCGGGCGGCTGTGGGTGGCCGGCGGCGCGACCGGCGCCGTGACCGCGTACGACGGGCGCACCGGCCGCGAGCTCGGGCGCTGGGTGGTGCCGGGCAGCGGCTTCCTCAACGACGTCGAGGTGACCCGCCACGCGGTGTACGTCACCGACTCGGCGGTGCAGCGCCTCGTGGTGGTGCCCCTCGGCCGGGGCTCGCGGCTGCCGGGCCCGGACGGCGCGCGCACCCTGCCGCTGACCGGCGACCTGCAGTACGTCGAGGGCTTCAACGCCAACGGCGTCCGCGCCCTGCCCGGCGGCCAGTGGCTGGTGGTCACGCAGAGCGCCACCGGCGACCTCTACCGCGTCTCCCCGCGCAGCGGGCGCACCCAGCGGATCGACGTCTCGGGACCGGACCTGACCGGCGGCGACGGGCTCGTCCTGCGCGGGCGCACGCTCTACGTCGTCTACGGCTTCTCGACCGACGAGGCGGCCGTGGTGCGGCTGGACCGGCGCGGCCTCGCCGGGCGCGTCGTCGGGCGGGTCGGCGACCCGGACCTCGACCGCCCCACGACGGGGATCATCACCGCCCGGGCCCTCTACCTCGTCAACGGGCGCTTCGCCGTGCCGCCGACGCCCACCACCCCCTACGACGTGGTGCGGGTGGAGGTCCCCCGCCGCCTGCGCTGAGCGGGCCCGCGCCGGCCTAGCGGGCCCGCCGGACCCGCACGGGGCCGCGCGCGGTGGACGGGTCCACGACCCGCCCGCGCTGGAGCACCTCGACCTCGCCGCGGGCGACGAGCCGGCGGGCGGCCGCCCGGGCCGGCTCCATGAGCGGCCGCCAGGCCGCCTCGTCCTCGCCGCCGACCGCCCGGGCCGCCTCGCTCGGGCACACGGTCGCGCCGCCGGCCCGGCGCCCCAGCAGGTCGAGCAGCGCCCGCTCCAGCGCGACGTCGGTCGGCGACACCCCGCGGCGGCGGCAGGCCGCGGAGCACCAGCGGACCTCGTCCCAGTCGCGCTCCCAGCGCTTGCGCCACGTGATGGTGCGCCCGCACGCGGCGCAGGTCTTCGTCGGGACGTCCGGCACGGTCCCATCCTGCGGCGCCCCGGGCGCCCGCGCGCGCCCGCCGGTACGGTGCCGTCCGTGGAGCGGAGGTCGTGACGGCGCACGGTGCCCCCCTGCCGGGCGCGGGCGGGACGCTGGAGGCGGTCGGCCCCTACCGGCTCATGGGGCGGCTCGGCGAGGGCGGCATGAGCGTCGTGCACCTCGCGCTCGACCCCGCGGGCCGCGCGGTGGCCCTCAAGCTGCTCAAGCCCCACGTCGCGGGCGACGCCGAGGGGCGGGCCCGCTTCGCCCGCGAGGTGCGCGCGCTGCGGCGGGTCCGGGGTCGGCACGTGGCCGAGGTCCTCGACGCCGCCGCCGACGCGGAGCACCCGTACGTCGTCATGCGCTACGTCAACGGCCGGGCGCTGCACGACGTCGTCCCCGCGGCCGGCCCGCTCGACCTGCCCGCCCTGCTGCGCCTCGGCGCCGGCCTCGCCGACGCCCTGCTCGACGTCCACGCGGCCGGCGTGGTGCACCGCGACCTCAAGCCCGGCAACGTGCTGCTCGAGGACGGCGAGCCCGTCGTCATCGACTTCGGCATCGCCCGGCTCGCCGACGAGACGCGCGTGACGAGCACCGGGCTGCTCGTCGGCACGCCGGGCTACCTCGCGCCCGAGGTGGTCCTGGGCCACGAGGCGGGCCCGGCGGCCGACGCGCACGGCTGGGGGACGACCGTCGCGTACGCCGCCACGGGCCGCTCCCCGTTCGGCTCCGGGCCGCTCGACGCGGTCCTGTTCCGGGTGACCCGCGCCGAGGCCGACCTCGCCGGGGTGCCGGCGCCGCTCGCCCCGCTGGTGCGCGCCTGCCTCGACCCCGACCCCGCGCGGCGGCCGGCCCCGCGCGAGCTCCGGGCGCGCTGCCGCGCGCTGCTCGACGCGGTCCCCGGCAGCGGCGCCGTCCCCTCGCCGCCCGCGGCGCCGGTGGTCCCGGTGGACGCCGGCGGCGCCGGGGCCGCTGCGACCGCCGTCGTCCCGGCGGACCCCGGCGCGGCGACCCGGGTCGTGCGGCCCGGTGAGCGGCCCGCGGGCCCCGTACCGCCCCCTGCCCGCCCCGCGGCACCGCCGACCCGGGTGGGGGCACCGCCCACGTCCGTCGCCGCTCCCCCGACCGCGGTCGCCGCGCCGCCCACGGCGGTCGCCGCCGGATCCCCGGCCGTCGGTCCCGCGGCCCTGCAGCCCGCCGCGGGCGGGCGCGGCGACGTCGAGCGCGCCGGCGCGGCGGCCGGCCCGGGCGCGCCCGTGCCGGCCCCGCCCCGGCACGTGCGCGCCCGGCAGCCGCAGCACCAGCCCCTGCTCGCGCTGCTCCTGGGGCTCGTCGTCGTGCTCGTCGCCACCGCGGCGCCCTGGCTCGGCGCCGCGCTGCTCGTGGTCCTGCTGGTCCTGCTGCGGGTCGCCGACAGCGCCGCGCTCGCGCACGTGCGCCGCCGCGAGCGCCGCCCGGACCGCCGCCAGGGGTGGCGCACCGCGCTGGCGCTGCCGTGGCACCTGCTGGCCGGGACGTGGGCGGCGCTGTTCCACCTGCCCGTGCCCCTGGCCGCGGGCGGCGTCCTCGGCGGCGCCGCCGCGCTCGCCGCGCCCGCCGCGGGCGCGGGGAGCGCCGGTCGCGCCCTGCAGCTGGGGGCGGCCGTGGCCGCGGCCGCCGTGCTGGCGCTCTCCTGGCGCGGGCAGCGGGGGCAGGCGGTGCGCCGGGCCTCGTCGTGGTCCCTGGACCGGGTGGCGGGCACCCCGACGAGCCGGGCGCTCGTCGTCGGCGCGGGCGTCCTCCTCGTCGCCGTCCTGCTGCTGGCGGCCGTCCCCGCCGGGCCCGCGTGGTGGCCCGGCTCCGCGCCCGGCGGCCTGCGCGCCCCCGTCGCCGACGTGCTCCCGGCGGTGCCCGACCGGCTGCCGGGGCGGTAGCCGGTCCGGGCCCGGGTCCCCCGCTCAGGCGCGGCGGCGGTGGCGGACCGGGTACAGCGCGGCCACCAGCCCGGCGAGCACGCTGGCCAGGTGCAGCCAGTTGTCGGCCCAGTTGATGTTGAGGATGTCGACGTCGTCGTCCTCGGCGGCGAAGAGGCCGTACACGAAGGTCGCCCCGTAGCCCACGACGAGCAGCCAGCCGAAGGTGCGGGCCGTCGCCGTCGTGCGCGCCAGGGCGATGCCGGCGGCGCCGATGACGAGGTGCACGACGTTGTGCAGCGGGTTGACGCCGAAGCCGAGCAGCGTCTCGTCCGGGTTGGTGCCCAGCCAGTCGTCGAAGCCGGTCACGAGGAAGCCGGCGAGCCCGGCGAGCAGGTACGCCGCGCCCACGACCAGCGCGACGAGCTGCGGGACGGTGCGGCCGGCGGGGGCGGTGCCACGGGGGGTGCTCACGGTCTCGTCCTCCTGGGGTCTGGCACAGGTCGGTCGCACCGGCCCGGGCGGGACGGTGCAGGGCGCGGATGACCGCTGGGGGCGGGTCGAAACGCAGCGCGGGCTGCGCATGGTCGCGCTCCCGGCGGGTACCCGGCGCCCCGGAGGGGGATGCCATGGCCCGGAACGTCATCAGCCTCGTCGCCACCGAGCACCGCCGCATCGACGAGCTGCTCGTGCGGTCGGTCAAGGGGCGGGGCTCGCGCGAGAAGCACCGCGACGAGGCGGTCGCGCTCGTCAACGCGCACCTGCGCGCCCTGCGCGCCGAGGTGCACGACTTCGTCCTGCAGCGGGTGCCCGAGCGCAGCGACGAGGTCGCCGCGCTCGACAGCACTCAGGACGAGCTGGTGCAGGTCGCCGACGGGGTGGCGGGCACCGACCCGACCACGCCGTCGTACGCGCCGCGCGTCGAGGCGCTGCGCGAGAGGTTCGTCACGTACGCCAGCCGGGAGGGGGACCTGCTCAGCGAGGCGGCGCGCAGCGTCGAGGTGCCGCGCCTGCGGGACCTCGGGGCGGCGTACCTGCGCAAGCGGGACGCCGAGCTCAAGGCCCGCGCCGCGGGGACGTCCCGGGGCACCCCGCGCCGGCTCGACGTGCCCAAGGCCGACCTCTACGAGCAGGCCCGCCGCGCCGGGATCCCCGGTCGCTCGGCGATGAGCCGCGAGGAGCTCATCCGCGCCCTGCGCGAGGCCCAGGGGGCGCGCCGCTGAGCGGGCGCGCCCGCGGGGACGGTCCGTCAGCCGCGCGGCGCGGGCGCCGGCTCGACGTGGACGACCTTGGTCGTCGTCATCTCGTCGAGCAGCTCCGGGCCGTAGCCGAAGCCCGCGCCGCTCGCGCCCCGCGGCTGCGCGGCGCCGCCCGGGGCCCCGCCGAACGCCGCGTTGACCTTGACGGTCCCGACCGGCAGCTCCCGCCACGCCCGCTGGGCGTGCTCCATGTCCGCGGTGAGGATGACGGCGGCCAGGCCGTACGGGCCCTCGCAGGCCGCCTCGAGCGCCGCGTCGAACGACGGGACGACCTGCACCGGCGCGACCGGGCCGAAGGTCTCCTCCCGCATGACGAGCATCTCGGGCGTGCAGCCGACCAGCACGGTGGGCGGGTAGTACGCCCCCTCCCCGTGGGGCAGCTCCCCGCCGACCAGGGCCTTGGCGCCGCGCTCCAGCGCGTCCTCCACGTGGCGGTGCACGCCCTCGCGGTGCCGGGCGTCGACGAGCGGGCCCACCGTCGTCGCCGGGTCGAGGCCGGGACCCACGACGGCGTCGCGCGCCCGCGCCGCCAGCTCGTCGAGGAACGCGTCGGCGACGTCGGCGTGGACGTAGATCCGCTCGACGGACGTGCAGATCTGCCCGGCGTTGGCGAAGGAGCCCAGCGCCGCCTGCTCCGCGGCCCACGCGGGGTCGACCCCGGCGTCCACGACGAGCGGGTCGTTGCCGCCGTTCTCGAGCAGCACGGCCGCGCCGGTGGCGGCGGCGGCCCGGGCGATGCTGCGCCCGGTCGCGGTCGAGCCGACGTGGGCCACGAGGTCGAGGTCGGCCGAGGCCAGCGCCGCGCCGGTGGCGCCGTCGCCGGTGACGACGCGCAGGACGTCGGCCGGCAGCTCCGCGGCGAAGCACGCGGCGAGGGCGAGGCCGGTGGAGGTCGTGCGCTCGCTGGGCTTGTGCACCACGGTGTTGCCGGTGACGAGCGCCGCGGCGAGCAGCCCGGCGGCCACGGCCACCGGGTCGTTCCACGGCGTGATGACCCCGACGACGCCGCGCGGCTCGGGGACCATGAGGTCGGTGGCGCCCGGCGCCCCGAGCAGGGAGCGGCCGCGGTGCACCGGGCCGAGCTGGGCGTACTGCTCGATGGTGCCGATCGCGGCCTCGACCCCGCCGCGGGCGTCGCCCAGCGGCTTGCCCATCTCGCGGGTGGTCCAGCGCGCCAGCTCGTCGGCCTGCTCGCGGACCCGGTCGGCGACCCGCCGCAGCGCCGCCGCGCGCTCGGCGGGGGGCGTGCGGCGCCAGCCCGGGGCTGCCGCACGGGCCGCGGCGACGGCGGCCCGGACCTCCGGCGCGCCGGTGACGGCCACCTCCGGCAGCGGCTCCCCCGTCGCGGGGTCGACGGGGCGCAGGGGGGCGGTGGGCTGCTCGGGCACGCGGTGGCTCCTCGGGACGGTGGTGGCGGGCGTACGGCCCGGGGGCAGCCTGCCCAGCCGCGGCCCCCGCGGGCAAGCCAGGGCCCCCGGCGCGGGCGCGCGCGGGGGCCCCGGGACGGGTGCCGGCCTAGCCGGCCGAGACCTCGGTGATGCGCTCCTCGAGGAGCTCCAGCACGGGCGGGCGCGCGGCGTGGCTGCGCTCCCACTCCCGGAGCACCTCGAGCTCGGGCAGGTCGAGGGCGCGGACGCTCGGGCGCAGCGAGACCGCGCTGCGCGCGTCCCAGCCGGCGACCGGGAGGTCCGCCTCGGCCCGCGCGGGCGCGCCGGCCCCCGTGCCGGAGCCGCTCCCCGTGCTGCTCCCGGAGCCGCTCCCCGTGCTGCTCCCGGAGCCGCCGCGCGCGACGCTCCCGACGACGTCGGCCAGGGCGCCGGCGACGCGCCCGACCACCGGTCCGAGCACGGGGGCGGCCACCGCGCCCGCGCGCCCCGCGAGCGGACCCACCACGGGGACCCGGCGCACCGCGCCCCCGAGGCCGGCCGCCCAGGCCGCGGGACCCGACCGCCCCGGCTGCTGCTCCTGCTCCACCGCGTGCTCCTCCCGCTCGCTCGTCGTCCTCAGGTCAGGCTGGTGCCGGGGCCGTCCTCCACGGACGGCTCCTCGGCCCGGTGGAGCTTCGCGCGCTCCTCGTGCGGCAGCAGCACCGGGCCGCCCTCGCGCAGGGCCGCCTCCATCTGCTCCGCGTCGGGCTGCGGCGGCGTCTCCGCCGCCAGCGAGGAGTCGTAGCGCAGGCTCTGGTCGGGGTCGTCGTCCTCCCCCGGCGCCGCCGCCGGGGTGCGGTCCTCCCCCTCCGCCAGCTCGCGCCGGGCCTGCGTGTCGCCGTCGGCGCCCTGCCCCGCGGCGCCGCCCGGGCCCGGCGGGTCCGCGTCGACGTAGTCGCCGCCGTGGGGCGCGGGCGGCGGCACCGTGTCGCCGCCCTGCTGGTCCTGGAACGGGTCGTCGTCGCCGAGCGTCGACAGCGCCATCGCCGTCTCCGCCGGCGCCGGCGGCGTCGACGGCTCGCGGCTCTCGGCGTACGGGTCCCGCTCGGCGTCGGCCCCCGCCTCGGCGACCCGCGCGTCGGACGGGGTCATCGGCGCCGCGCCGATCGAGCCGCCCATGTCGTGCACCGCGTCGTCGTCCGGGTCGAACGGTCGGCGCATCACCGGCTCGGCGGCGCGCTCGGGGTCCGCGGGGACGTCCGGCGGGCTCGCGTGGCGGTCGTCCTGCGGGCTGCTCGTCACGTGTCTCTCCTGCTCCTGCGCCGCGGTGCGGCGCGTCTCGGTGGTCCTCGCCCGGTCGCCCGGGCCCCGGCCCGGGCGACGGGTCAGGCGCGGTGCGTCTCCACGCCGCCGCCGATCGCCTCCCAGACCTCCTGCACGTTCTGGTACTCGCGGCCGCCGGGCAGGCGCGCGAGGTCGGTGAGCACCACGCCGGGGGCCTGGCCCTGCTGGGCCGCGCTGACGACCTCCTCGCGCGTCGCCGGCCAGAGGTGCCGGCCCAGCGCCTGGGCCAGCGCGCTGCGCCGCTCGACGTCCTCGGGCGTCATGCCCTCGGGGGTGCCGCCGGTGAGGGTGCCGTCCGGCACGAGGTCGACGTCGGGCTGGTCCTCGCCCGAGGGCTCGGGGTCCTTCCACTCCTCGGCGTGCGTCGAGCGCCCGGCCCGCACGAGGCCCTCGGTCTCGTGCGCCAGGGCGTCGTCCTGACGGGCGCTGTGCTTGTCGCTGCCCCGCTCCACAGGTGCCTCCTCGTCGTCGCGCCCCCGCCGCCTCGGCGCGGTCGTCGCGCGGTGCGCCGATCCGGTGCCGTGGGCCCGGGCCGCCCCACCGGCGGGGCTGGTCCGGTCGCTACCCCCGCGGTCGCGGCGCGTAACGCGGCAGGGACGTGGCGCAGGTCCCGCGGCGGCGGTGCCGGGCACCGCGCTCGACCGGCGCCGGGCACGGCGCAGGCATGGGGCGTGCCCCCGCGGGTAGGCGCGGGGCGATGGCGCGCGACGACCCGCCGCCGCCGTCGGTCACCCGTACGCCACCAGAGGAGGACCCCCCATGCGCCTCGGCGCCCTGTCCGACGTCTACGCCGCCGCAGGCCCGGTCGCGACGGTCGTCCTCGAGACGAGCCGGGACAGCGCGACCGGCGCCCACGAGGTCGAGCTGCGGTGGCGCGCCCTGCGCGAGCAGCTGGCCGGCGCCGGCGCGCCCGACGCCGTCCTCGAGGCCGCCGAGGCCCTCGCCCTGGAGGTGCAGCGCGAGGGCGGGGCGGCGAGCCGCGTGCTCGTGGTCGGCGCCGAGGGGGACGTCCGGCTCGACGAGACCGTGCCCGCGCGGCTGGACGACACCGCCACCTGGGGCGAGCTGCCGGCGCTCATGCCGTTCCTCGTGCACCGCGCCCGCGAGGTGTCCGCGGTCGTCGTGCTCACCGACCGCACGGGGGCGGACATCCGCGTCCGGGCGCCGCGCAGCGCCCTGGACGGCAAGGAGGTGACGCTGGACAGCGGTCGCTACCCGATCCACAAGACCGGCATCGGCGGCTGGGCCGCGCTGCGCTACGAGCACAGCACCGAGAACGCCTGGGACCAGTCCGCCAAGGACGTCGCCCAGCAGGTCGACGAGCTGGTCGCCCTGACCGGCGCCGAGCTCGTCGCCGTCGGCGGCGACGTGCGGGCCGTGCAGCTGCTCGAGGAGCACCTCGGCCAGCGCGCCGGCGCCGCGCTGCGCCACCTCGAGCACGCCACCCGCGGCGCGGAGCTCGACGACCAGCGCTTCGAGGAGTCGCTGCAGGCGCTCCTGCAGGACTCCGGGGCCTCCCGGGACAGCGAGGTGCTGCACCGCTTCGTCGAGCTGCGCGAGCGGCACGACCGGGCCACCGAGGGGCTCGCCGCCGTCGTCGAGGCGCTGCGCCAGGCCCAGGTGGACACCCTCGTGCTGACCGAGGAGTCCCGCGACGAGCACCTGGCCGTGTTCGGGCCCGCGCCGACGGACCTCGCGCTCGAGGCGGGCGAGCTCACCGCGCTCGGCGAGCAGGACCTGCGCCGCGCCCCCGTCCTCGACGTCCTGCTGCGCGCGGCCGCGGGCACCGACGCGCGGCTCCTCGTCACCGACGAGGCGCGGCTCGCCCTCGGCGGGGCCCCCGCCGCCCTGCTGCGCTGGGCCTGAGGGCCGCCCCGCCGCGCCGGACCGGGACCGGCGCCCGGCCCGGGTTCCGGACGGGGCGGCGGGGGTAGCCCCGCCGCATGGCGGTGCGGATCGACGTGGAGCAGCTGGGGCTGCGGGAGTACGCGGTCGAGGTCCTCGACGAGGACGACGACCCCGGTGCGGCGACGCAGCACCGGGTCGTCGTCCCGTCGGGGGTCCTCGACCGGCTGCTGCTCGACGAGGACGACGGGGCGGCCCTCGTACGGGCGACCTTCGAGTTCCTGCTGGAGCGCACCACCGCGGACGCGCTGCCGGAGGAGATGTCCCTCGTCGAGGTGGCTGAGGAGCACGAGGACTACGACGAGGAGATGCGCGACCGGCTCTCCTGACTGGGGCATGATGCCCGGGTGATCAGGGTCGAGCAGGACGTCGACGCACCCGTCGACGTGGTCCAGTCCGTCCTCGACGACGGGTGGAGCTACGTCTCCTGGGTCGTCGGGGCCTCGCGCATCCGGGCGGTCGACGCGGCCTGGCCCGCACCCGGCAGTCGCCTGCACCACTCGGCCGGCGCGTGGCCGCTGGTGCTCGACGACACCACGACGGTCGTGCGGCGCGACCCCGGCCGCGAGCTCGTGCTGCAGGCGCGCGGCTGGCCCGCGGGCGAGGCGCGCATCCGGCTGCTGCTGTCGCCGCTCTCCGGTGACCGCACCCGCGTGGTGCTCGAGGAGGATGCGACGAGCGGGCCCGGGCGCCTCGTCCCCGCCCCGCTGCGCCACCTGGTCCTGCACCCGCGCAACCGCGAGTCGCTCCAGCGCCTGGCCCTGCTCTGCGCCGGCCGGGCGGGCCGCCCGGCGCGGGGCGAGGAGGACTGAGGGGCCCCCGGCCCTCGGGGACCCCCGGGCCCTCGGGGACCCCCGGGCTCAGGGCTCCCGGTCGAGCAGCCGGCTCCAGGCCGTGTGCCGCAGGCCGCGCACGAGCGAGCCCGCGGGGCCGTACGACGCGAGCAGCGCCCGGGCGGCGTTCCACCCCGGCGCCCCGTGCACCCCGCCGCCGGGGTGGGCGGAGGCGCTGCCGAGGTAGAGCCCGGGCAGCGGGGTGCCCGGGCGCCCGGTGCCCGGCGTCGGGCGGAAGAACAGCTGCTGGTGCACCGAGGAGGTGCCCTGGTTCACCGCGCCGCCGACGAGGTTGCTGTCCGCCGCCTCGAGGTCCGCCGGCCCGGCCACGTGCCGGGCCATGACGCGGTCGCGGAACCCGGGCGCCACGCGCTCCACCGTCTCCTCCACGCGCTCGACGTGGGCGGCGACCTCGTCGCGCGACCAGCCGTGCGGCACGTGGGTGTAGGCCCAGGCGGACTCGGTCCCGGCCGGGGACCGGGTGGGGTCGCTCGTGGTCATCTGCCCGAAGAGCAGGAACGGGCGCCGGGGGGTGCGGCCCGTACTGAGGTCGGCGGCGAAGTCGACGAAGCCGTCCTCGTCCACGCCCAGGTGCACGGTGCCGGCGCCGCGGGCGCCCTCGGCCGTCCACGGCACGCCGTCGCGCACCGCCCAGTCGACCTTGAGCGTCGGGTGGTCCCACTGGAAGCGGTCGAGGTCGCGGCGCAGGCGCGGCGGCAGGTGCTCCAGCCCGACGAGGTCGCGGTAGAGCACCGGGGCGGGCACGTCGGCGACGACGCCGCGGCGCACCCGGACCCGGCGCCCGTCGGCCGTCGTGACCCCCGCGGCGCGCCCCTGCTCGACCTGCACCGAGGTCACGCGGGCGCCGGTCACTAGCTCCCCGCCGCGGGCGCGCAGCCGCGCGACGAGGGCGTCCGCCAGCGACTGCGCCCCACCGCGCGGCACCGGGAAGCCGACGTCCTGGCCCAGCATCGCGAGGAGCCAGCCGAAGACCCCGCTGCCGGCGGCGTCCGGCGGCACGTCGCTGTGCATGGCGTTGCCGGTCAGCAGGAGGCGCCCGCCCTCGCCGCGGAAGGTCTCGGTCCCGAGCCGGCGCACCGGCAGCACCGCGAGCCGGGCCAGCTCGAGCGTCCCCGCCGGGCCGAGCCGGCCCAGCAGCCGGGTCAGGGCGCGCACGGGCGGGATGGGCGTGAAGAGGGCGTCGAGCAGCGGGTCGCGCAGGTGGCGGAAGTGCCCCAGCATCGCGAGCCACGCGTCGCCGTCGCCGGGGGCGAACCCCTCCAGCGAGGCCGCGGTCACGGCCGGGTCGCGGTCCAGGACCGCGGCGCGCCCGTCGTCGAGCGCGTGCGCCAGGACGTGGGGCGCGTGCGACCAGGACAGGCCGTGCTCGTGCAGGTCGAGGTCGCGGATCACCGGCGACGCCGCCGCGAGGGGGTAGAAGGCGCTGAAGAGGTCGTTCCGGACGCCGGGCGCGGTCACCTCGGCCGTGCGGACGGCCCCGCCGGCCACGTCGTTCGCCTCGAGCAGGAGCACCTCCCACCCCGCGTCCGCGAGCGCGTTGGCCGCGACGAGCCCGTTCGGGCCCGCGCCCACGACGACCGCGTCGACCGTCCCCGCCACCGGCATGCCCGCTCCTCGCCGCCCTGCGCCCCGCCGACCGCGGGCCGTCGCTGCGCTCCTGCCCGGCACCCGCGGCCGCGACACGCCGACCGGTGCGCGAGCGCTCCGGGCCGCTCCGGCGCCGCCGGTGTGCGCCGCCCCGCCCTGGGTAGCCCGTGCCCGGCGGCGGCTCGAGCAGGGGGGCGCCGGCACCACCCCGACGGCAGGAGCCGGGACCATGAGCGAGGCCAGGACCGAGGCCAGCACCGAGGCCAGCACCGCGACGAGCGCGCTCGGCGCGCGGCTGCGGGCGGCGGGCGAGGCGTACTCCCCGGACGAGGAGCGGCCCCTGCGCGGCTACGTCGGGGCGATGGCGGCGTACGCCGGCCTGGTCGCCGCGGTGGCCGCCGCCACCCGGAGCCGCGGCCTGCCCGAGCGGATCAGCCCCTGGGACGTGCTCCTGCTGTCGGTGGCCACCCACCGCCTCGCGCGCACCATCAGCAAGGACGCCGTGGCCAGCCCGCTGCGCGCCCCCTTCACCCGCTACCGCGGCGCCGCCGCGCCCTCCGAGCTCGCGGAGGAGGTGCGCGACGACGGACCGGTGCGCCACGCGGTCGGCGAGCTCCTGACCTGCCCCTTCTGCCTCGCCCAGTGGGTCGCCACGGGCTTCACCGCGGGGCACCTGCTCGCCCCCCGCGGCACGCGGGCCGTGGCCGCCACGCTGACCGCCGTCGCCGGCGCGGACTTCCTGCAGTACGCGTACGCGAAGGCGCAGGCCTCCGCGCACTGACCGGGCCCAGACCGGCGCGCACCCGGCGCGCGCCCGGCGCGGCCGGTGCGCGGGAGGGGAGGACCTCGGGTAGCGTCCGAGCCACGGGAGCGGGCGCGTGATGATTTACCAGTCCTTGGTGTTATCCGCGCTTGAGGTGGCTAGAAGCCATTCGAGTGCTTGAGCAGCAGGCACACGTCCCGTCGACACGGGTCCGCGCACGCCGGCCCCGGGACCCCGCCGGAGGTGTGTGCAGTGCCCTTGGCCGACGCGCGCGCGGGCCGTCCCGCCGCGGTCCTCTTCGACCGCGACGGGACCCTCGTGCACGACGTGCCCTACAACGGGGACCCGGCGCTGGTCCGCCCCGTCGAGGGGGCGCGCGCGGCGCTCGACCGGCTGCGCGCCGCGGGCGTGCGCACCGGCGTGGTGACCAACCAGTCCGGGATCGCCAGGGGCCTGCTCACCCGCGCCCAGGTCGACGCGGTCAACGCCCGCGTCGAGGAGCTCCTCGGCCCCTTCGGCACGTGGCAGGTGTGCCCCCACGGGGAGGCCGACGCCTGCGCGTGCCGCAAGCCGGCGCCCGGCATGGTCCTCGCCGCCGCGGCGGCCCTCGGGGTCGACCCCGCGGAGTGCGCCGTGGTCGGCGACATCGGCCGCGACGTCGACGCCGCGGCGGCGGCCGGCGCCCGCGGGGTGCTCGTGCCGACCCCCGTGACGCTGCCCGACGAGGTCGGGCGCGCGCCCGAGGTCGTCGGCACGCTCACGGCGGCGGTGGACCTGCTGCTCGACGGGGCCGCTGCGGGCGCGGTGCGCGCGTGAGGCGCGGCCACGTCCTCGTCGTCCGCCTCGACAACGACGGCGACGTCCTCCTGTCCGGACCGGCCGTGCGGGCGGTGGCCGCCGCGTCCGACCGCGTGACCCTCGTCTGCGGGCCGCGCGGGCGCCAGGCGGCGGCCCTCCTGCCGGGCGTGGACGACGTCCTCGTGTGGGACGCGCCCTGGGTCGGCTACGCACCCGACCCCCTCGACCCCGACGACGTGCTCGACGTGGTGGCGCGCCTGCGGGCGCTCGACGCCGACGAGGCCGTGGTCCTCACCTCCTTCCACCAGTCGCCCCTGCCGATGGCGCTGCTGCTGCGCATGGCCGGCGTCCGCCGCCTCGCCGCGACCAGCGTCGACTACCCCGGGTCGCTGCTCGACGTGCGGCACCGCGTCGACGACACGTGGCACGAGGTCGAGAAAGCGCTGTCCCTCACCACGGCGGCCGGCTTCCCGCTGCCGCCCGGCGACGACGGTCGCCTGGCCGTGCGGCACCCGCTCCCCGACGTGCGGCACCTGGTCGGCGAGGGGTCGTTCGTCGTGCTGCACCCCGCGGCGTCGGTGCCGGCGCGCGCGCCGAGCCCCGACGTGGCCCGCTCCCTCGCCGGGGCGCTCACCGCGGCCGGGCACCGCGTGGTCGTCACCGGCGCGCCGTCCGAGGCGGGCCTGACCGCCCACGTGGCCGGGGGCCGCTGCCTCGACCTCGGCGGCAGGACGGGCTACCCGGAGCTCGCGGCGGTGCTCGCCGCCGCCGACGCCGTCGTCGTCGGCAACACGGGGCCGGCGCACCTGGCCGCCGCCGTCCGCACACCCGTCGTCTCGCTGTTCGCCCCAGTGGTCGACCCCGGCGCCTGGGGCCCGTACGGCGTCCCGACCGTCGTCCTCGGCGACCTCGCCGCGCCGTGCCGCGGCACCCGCGCCCGCACCTGCCCCGTCCCGGGCCACCCCTGCCTCGACTCCCTGACCCCCGAGGAGGTCCTCGCCGCCGTGGCGCAGCTGACCGACGGGCGCGCCGCAGGCGCCGCCCCCGCCCCCCGCCCCCGCGACGCCCGGGAGGTCCCGGCGTGAGGATCCTCGTCTGGCACGTCCACGGCTCGTGGACCACCGCCTTCGTCCAGGGCCGGCACGAGTACCTCCTCCCGCGCCTGCCCGAGCGCGGGCCGGACGGCATGGGCCGCGCGACCACCTGGGACTGGCCGGCCGCCGCGCGCGAGGTCCACCCGGACGCCCTGCGCGAGGAGGGGGTCGACCTCGTCGTCCTGCAGCGCCCGCACGAGCTCGAGCTCGCCGAACGGCTCCTCGGGCGCACGCTCGGGGCCCGCGGCGACGTGCCCGCGGTCTACCTCGAGCACAACACCCCCAAGGGCGAGGTGCCCTCCACCCGGCACCCGGTGGCGGACCGCTCGGACGTGCCGCTCGTGCACGTGACGCACTTCAACGAGCTGTTCTGGGACGCCGGCTCGGCGCCGACCACGGTCATCGAGCACGGCATCCTCGACCCCGGGCACCGCTACACCGGCGAGCTCGCGCGGGTCGGGGTCGTCGTCAACGAGCCGGTGCGCCGGGGCCGGGTCACCGGCACGGACCTCGTGCCGCGCATCGCGGCGGCCGCCCCCGTGGACGTCTACGGCATGAAGGTCGCGGCGCTGCCCGGGCACCTCGGGCTGGGCCCGGACCGCCTGGCCGTGCACGAGGACCTGCCGCAGGCGGCGATGCACGCCGAGCTGGCGCGGCGGCGGGTCTACGCCCACCCGCTGCGCTGGACGTCGCTGGGCCTGTCGCTGCTCGAGGCGATGGCGCTCGGCATGCCGGTCGTCGCGCTCGCGACGACCGAGGCGGTGGAGGCGGTGCCGCAGGCCGCGGGCGTGGTCACCACGCGGGTGGACGCCTTCGTGGACGCGGTGCGCCGCTTCGTGCACGACCCCGAGTGGGCCGTGGCCGTCGGCAAGGAGGCCCGGTCCGCGGCCCTGGGCCGCTACGGGCTCGAGCGGTTCCTGGGCGACTGGGACCGGCTGATCGAGGAGGTGGTCCGATGAGGATCGCGATGGTGTCCGAGCACGCGAGCCCGCTGGCGGCGATCGGCGGCGTCGACGCGGGCGGGCAGAACGTGCACGTCGCGGCGCTGTCCGCCGCGCTGGCCCGCCAGGGGCACGAGGTGGTCGTGCACACCCGCCGCGACGACCCCTCGCTGCCGCAGCGGGTCGAGGTGGAGCCGGGCTTCGTCGTGGACCACGTGGACGCCGGCCCGCCGGTGCCGCTGCCCAAGGACGAGCTGCTGGCGTGGATGCCCGACTTCGGGCACGAGCTGGCCCGGCGCTGGGGGGCCGAGCGCCCCGACATCGCCCACGCGCACTTCTGGATGTCCGGCCTCGCCTCGCTCATCGCGCGGCGCGCGACCGGGGTGCCCGTCGTGCAGACCTTCCACGCCCTGGGCGTGGTCAAGCGGCGGCACCAGGGGGCGGCCGACACCAGCCCGCCGGAGCGGGTCCGCCTGGAGAAGGCGATCGCCCGCGACGTGGACCGGATCGTCGCGACCTGCACCGACGAGCTGTCCGAGCTCGTCCGGCTCGGCGCGGACCGGCGCGACGTGGCGATCATCCCCTGCGGCGTGGACATCGACCAGTTCACCGAGTCGGGCCCGGTGGCCGAGCGCGGCGAGCGCACCCGCATCCTCACCGTGGGTCGCCTCGTGCAGCGCAAGGGCGTCGACACGGCCATCGCGGCGCTGGCCGCGGTGCCGGACGCCGAGCTCGTCGTGGCCGGCGGCCCCGACGCCGCCCACCTCGGCGAGGACCCGGAGGCGCGGCGCCTGCGCGCGCTCGCCGAGCGCCGGGGCGTCTCGGACCGCGTGCTCATGGTGGGGCAGGTCGGGCGCGAGGAGATGCCGGCCCTCCTGCGCTCGGCCGACGTCGTCGTCTGCGTCCCCTGGTACGAGCCCTTCGGCATCGTGCCGCTGGAGGCCATGGCCTGCCGGCGCCCGGTGGTCGCCTCGGCCGTCGGCGGGATGCTCGACACGATCGCCGACGACATCACGGGGCTGCTGGTCCCGCCGCGCCGCCCGGACCGCCTCGGCGCCACGCTGCGGCGCCTGCTCGCGGACCCGTTCCGCCTCGAGGCGTACGGCCAGGCCGGGATCGACCGCGCCCGCTCGCGCTACTCGTGGGAGCGGATCGCGACGGAGACGGCACGGGTGTACGGCGAGGTGCTGTCGCCCCGTACGGTCTCCCCCGTGGCGGAGGTCGAGGACGGTCAGGACGGGGACGTGGTGGACCTGCGCGGGCTGGAGGGCGAGCGCGCCGCCGGGGTGGTCCGGTGAGCGGCTGCCTGCCCACCGCCGGCTCCTCGGCCGGGCACCTGCGCCACCTGCGCGAGAGCCTGGACGCCTTCGCCCCGCACGCCGACGCCCTCGACCGCTGGGGCCGCGAGCTGGCCGCCGCGCTGCGCGGCGGCGCGCGGCTGCTCGCGGCCGGCAACGGCGGCAGCGCGGCGGAGGCGCAGCACCTCACGGCGGAGCTCGTGGGCCGCTACGTGGAGGACCGCGAGCCGCTCTCGGCCCTGAGCCTGCACGCGGAGACGTCGAGCCTCACGGCGATCCTCAACGACTACGGCCCGGACGAGGTCTACGCGCGGCAGGTGCGCGCCCACGGGCGCCCCGGCGACGTCCTCGTCCTCCTGTCGACGTCGGGGCGCAGCCGCAACGTCGTGGCGGCCGCCGAGGCGGGCCGGCGCGCGGGGCTGCGGGTCTGGGCGCTCACCGGCCCCGGCCCCAACGACCTGTCCCGGGCGGCCGACGAGGCGGTGTGCGTGGACGCCCCCTCCACCGCGACCGTGCAGGAGCTGCACCTCGTGGCGGTGCACATGCTCGCCGGCGCCGTCGACGTCGCCCTCGGGGTGGCGCGGCGGCCCGCGCAGGTGCTCGACCTCAGCGGCCTCGCCGCGGCGGCGCGGGAGGTGCCGGCGTGAGCGGGCCCCTGGTCGTCGTCGGCGACGTCCTGCTCGACGTCGACGTCGAGGGCACGACGACGCGGCTGTGCCCGGACGCCCCCGCCCCCGTCCTCGACGTGGAGCGCGAGCGCGTGCGCCCCGGGGGCGCGGGCCTGGCCGCCCTGCTCGCCGCGCGCGACGGCGACGAGGTCGTGCTCGTCACCGCGCTCGGCGACGACGCGGCCGCGCAGCGGCTGCGCGCCCTGCTCTCCCCCGTCGTGACCCTCGTGGCGCTGCCCGACGCGCACGGCACGCGCGAGAAGGTGCGGGTGCGCGCGGGCGGCACCTCGCTGGTGCGCCTCGACCGCGGCGGGCCCGGCGCCCCCGACGCGAGCGGCGCGGCCGAGCGGCTGCGCGAGGTCCTGGCCGGGGCGGGCGCGGTGCTCGTCAGCGACTACGGCGGCGGGACGACCTCGCTGCCCGAGGTGCGCGCGGCCCTGCAGGAGCGCCCGCACGGCGTGCCCCTCGTGTGGGACCCGCACCCGCGCGGCGCCGCCCCCGTCCCGGGGGCGACCCTCGTCACGCCGAACGCGGACGAGGCCCAGCGCCTCGGCGGCCCGCTCGACGACCTGCCCGCGGCGCCCCTCGCCGCGGCCGAGGCGCGCGCCGCCGCGCTGGTGCGGCGCTGGCGCGCCGGCGCCGTCGCGGTGACGCTCGGCGCGCGCGGCGCGCTCCTGTCGTACGGCCAGGGCACGCCCGTCGTCGCCCCGGCCCCCTTCGCCGCGCACGGGGACAGCTGCGGGGCGGGCGACCGCTTCGCCACCGCGGCGGCCCAGTCGCTCGCCCACGGCGGCGGGCTGTCCGACGCCCTGACGCACGCGGTGGCCACGGCCGCCGCCTTCGTCGCCGCCGGCGGCGCTGCGTCGGTGGAGGTGCGGGACGAGCCCTCCGGCGCGCCGGCCGCGGCCCCGCCGGCCGGCACCGCCCCCGCGCCCGGCACCGCCGCGCCCGGCACCTCGACGCCCGAGGACGTCGCGCGCCGGGTGCGCGCCGCGGTCGGGGCCGGTGGCACCGTGGTGGCGACCGGCGGCTGCTTCGACCTGCTGCACGCCGGCCACGTGGCGACGCTGCGCGCGGCCCGCGCCCTCGGCGACGCGCTCGTCGTCTGCCTCAACTCCGACGCCTCGGTCTCGCGGCTCAAGGGGCCCACGCGGCCGCTGGTCACCGCCGGGGACCGCGCGCGGGTCCTCGAGGCGCTCGAGTGCGTCGACGCCGTCGTGGTGTTCGACGAGGACACGCCCGAGGCCGTGCTCGACCGGCTGCGCCCCGACGTGTGGGCCAAGGGCGGGGACTACGCCGACGTCGCCCTGCCCGAGTCCGACCTGGTCCGCTCGTGGGGCGGGCAGCCCGTGGTGCTGCCGTACCTCGACGGGCGCTCCACGACCGGCCTCGTCACCCGCATCACCAGCGGCGCGCCCCGCTAGGGCGACCCCGACCCCCGTACGAACGAACCAAGGAGGAGTGCGTTGGCACTCGGGACCGTGCTCATCACCGGCGGCTCGTCCGGCCTCGGCGCCGCGACCGTCGAGGCCGTCGCCAAGGCCGGCGGCACGCCGGTCGTCCTCGACGTGAACGCCCCGGCGGACGGGGTCGACCACGAGGTCGTCGACCTGTCGGACACCCGGGCCGCCGAGGAGGCCGTGCGCCGGGTGGCCGAGCGGCACGGCGGGCTCGACGCGGTCCTCACCGCGGCCGGCACCGACGCCTGCGGCCGGCTCGTCGACATCCCCGGCGAGCAGTGGGACAAGGTCGTGCTCGTCAACCTGCTCGGCACGGCCGCCGTCGTGCGCGCCGCGCTGCCCTACCTCGAGCGGGTCCAGGGCAAGGTCGTCACCGTGTCCTCGAGCCTCGGGCTCAAGGCGGTCTCGGACGCGACGGCGTACTGCGCCTCGAAGTTCGGCGTCATCGGCTTCACCCGCGCGCTCGCCGCCGAGACCAAGGGCCAGGTCGGCGTGACCCTGCTCGTCCCCTCGGGCATGGCGACCGCCTTCTTCGACGGGCGCACCGAGCAGTACAAGCCCGGCCCCGACGCCAAGCTCAACGACCCGGCGAACGTCGCGCAGGCCGTGCTCTTCGCCCTGCAGCAGCCCGCGGGCTGCGAGGTCCGCGAGCTCGTCATCACGACGTCGGAGGAGCCCTCCTACCCGTGAGGCTCCTCGTCCTGCGGGCCCTCGGGCTCGGGGACGCGCTCACCGGGCTCCCGGCCCTGCGCGGCCTGCGCCGCGCCTGGCCGGGGGCCCGCGTCGTGCTCGCCACCGGCCCTGCCGCCGGCGGGCTCCTGCGGCGCGCCGGGGTGGTCGACGAGGTCGTGCCCGCCGGCGAGGACCTCGCCCCGCTCGCGTGGACCGGCGACGGGCACGTCGCGGTCAACCTGCACGGGCGCGGGCCGCGGAGCCACCGCCTGCTGCTGGCCACCCGCCCGGCGCGCCTCGTCGCCTTCGCCCACCCCGACGTGCCGGGGGTGCCCGGTCCCGCGTGGGACGAGCGCGAGCACGAGGTGCGGCGCTGGGCCCGCCTGGTGCCGTCGTACGAGCTCGACCCCGCCGACCTGCTGCTGCCGCCGGCCCAGGACGCCCCCGCGGTCGAGGGGGCGGTCGTGGTCCACCCCGGCGCGGCGTACGCGGCGCGGCGCTGGCCGGCCGAGCGCTTCGCCGCGGTCGCCCGGGCGCTGGCGTCCGAGGGGCGGCGCGTCGTCGTCACCGGCTCGGCGCCCGAGCGCCCCCTCGCCGAGGAGGTCGCCCGCGGGCTCGGCCCCGGCGCGGTCCTCGCCGGCGCGCTCGACCTGCCCGGCATGGTCGCGCTGCTGCAGTCGGCGGCGCTCGTCGTCGTCGGCGACACGGGCGTCGGGCACCTCGCCACGGCCTGCGGCGCCCCCGCCGTGCACCTCTTCGGGCCCGAGCCGCCCGGGCGCTGGGCGCCCCTCGTGCACCCCGAGCGGCACGCCGTGCTGTGGCACGGCGTCGAGGGCGTCGACACCGGCGGCGGCGGGCGGGCGGGCGTCCCCGACCCCCTCACCCTGCGGATCACCGTCGACGAGGTCCTCGCCGCCGCGCGGCGCCTGCTCCCCTGAACCCGCCCTGTCGTGACCCTGCAGCTCCCCGCCCGCGACCGTGCGGCTCCCCGGCGGCGACCATGCACCTCGCCGCGGCGGCGTTAGGCCCGTCGCGCCCCCGGGTACGCGGCTGGCGTCCCGGCCCCCGACCACGGGCCGACCCGGCCGGGCCCGACCACCAGGAGGAGCACCGCATGGCGGACAGCGCGCACGGCATCGACCCCAGCACCCTCGACGAGGCCGACCTCGTGCGCGAGCTGGCCCACCTGCACGAGACGCGCCACGAGACGTTCCTGCACGGTTCGGGCGACGCCCTGTCCGCGCACACGGGCCGCACGGCGGCCCTCGAGCAGGAGTACCTCCGCCGGCACCCCGAGCGCGACGTCGACCTGGGCCGCACCCGCGAGGGGGCCCGCAGCCGGGACTGACCGCACGCGCCACCGTGCGCGCACGATCGCGGCGGGGTGGGGGCGGGCGGTAGCGTCGCCGGGTGGACGTGCCGCGGGGGCAGGTGCTGGCGTTCCGGGTCCGGGCGCAGGAGCTCGACCGGGAGGAGGGGTCGGCCGACGACGCGGCCGTCCTCGACCTCGGCGTGCAGGACACCGGCCCCGACGGCGCCGCGTGGGCCCTCGCCCTGCGGGGCGTGCGCCGGGCGCGGACCGCCGGCGGGCACCTGGCGCTCGTGTGGTCCGTGCGGGGCGCGCCGCACGCGTACCGGCGGCAGGACCTGCCCGGCGTGGCGGCGGCGGTGGCGCCGTTCGGGGAGGCCGACGCGGCCAAGCGGGTGTACGACGCGAGCAAGCCGCTGAAGGCCGCCGGGATCCCCGTCCTCGACGCCCTCGACGCCGTCGCCGGGGCGATGCGCGCGGCGGTCCCCGCCCCGCGGGTCAAGGGCGAGGTCTCGCGCGCGGTCTCCGACGCGCTGCCCGCCCCGTACGTGCGCCACTGCCGGCCGTGCGGTGCGGTGCACCTCTTCGAGCAGCCGTTCCGGCTCGCCGCGCTGCGCGCCGGCCTCGAGCTCGAACCCGGGACGAGCCCGCCCGTGCTGCGCCCCGTGCCCGGCTTCGCCCCCGCGGACGACGTGCCCGCGCACCTGGACGTGGTGCGCGGCTGCCTGCGGTTCCTCGGCCCGGCGACGCCGCAGCTCGTCGCCGGCTACCTCGACGCGCCGGTGGCCGACGTGCGGGCCCGCTGGCCGCAGGACGCGCTCGAGGTGCGGGTCGACGGCGAGCGGCGCTGGGTGCTCGCGGCCGACGCCGACCGGCTCGCCGCCGGACCGGTCCGCGGGACGCGCCTGCTCGGGCCGTACGACCTGCTCCTGCAGGCGCGCGACCGCAGCCTGCTCGTGCCCGACCGGGCCCGCGCGAAGGCGCTGTGGCCGGTGCTCGGGCGCCCCGGCGCCGTCCTGCACGACGGCGAGCTCGCCGGGTTGTGGCGCCCCCGGGCCGCCGGGCGCCGGCTGCGGGTGCAGCTGGACCTCTGGGACCCCGCCGCCCTCGACGGCGCCCAGGGGCAGGCCGAGCGGCTCGCCGCCCACCGCGGCGTGGAGCTGCAGGGCGTGGAGGTCGGCGCCTGACCCCTCGGGGAGGTCCCTGAGCGGACCCCGGGATCGCCGCGCGCGGCTCGACCTCGCGGCGCGCAGGGGCGAGCATGGGGGCATGCCCGGACGCGACCCCGACGACATCGACGCCCTCCTCGCGGAGGTCGACCGCTCCCTCTCCGGCGGGTCGGCGCAGGGCCGCCCCGCGCGCCCCGCCCGCGGCGGGGCCTCGGCGCCCGCACCGCGCGCGCCGCGCGGCGCCGGGCTCCGGCAGGCGGCGACCGCGGCCATCGTGCCCGCCGCGGCCATCGCCGCCGTGGTGGGCGTGGTGTTCCTCTTCGTGCCGTTCCTCGGCGGGCTCAGCGGGCTCGCCGGCGCCTTCCTCGGCGCGCTCCTCGCGGGGCTGGTGGCGCGCTTCCGGCGGTGACCGGGGGCTCAGCGGTGGCGCGCGCGCAGCGGCAGGAGCACCCAAAGCACGAGGAACCACGCGGCCGCACCGCCCGCCAGCAGCACCGCACCCGTGCCGCCCACGACCACGTCGACCACGAGGAACACCGCCCCCGAGACCGCGAGCAGGAGCAGGCCGAGGCCGACGACGGCCAGGGTGTTCGCGACCCGTACGAGCTCCTCGCGCTTGCCGCGGCGGAAGACGAGCCGGTGGAACGCCACCGGCGCGATGAGGGTGCCGGTGGCGGCGGCGCTGAGCAGCAGCGTGACGACGTACGCGACCCGCTGGACCTCGGTGGTGCCGTCGAAGCGCGCGTTGAACGGCAGGGTCAGCAGGAAGGCGAAGAGGATCTGCACGCCGGTCTGCGCGACGCGCAGCTCCTGCAGCAGCTCGTTGAGGTTTCGGTCGAGCAGCGTCGCCTCGGGCTGGCCCCGGCGCCGCGCGGACCGCTCCAGCGGCGTCTCCCCCGTCGTCACGCGCGGCCCCCCCGCTCCCCGAGGGCGTAGAACGCCACGGCGGCGGCCGCGGCGACGTTGAGGCTGTCCACGCCGGGGGCCATGGGGATGCGCACCGCCAGGTCCGCGCGGGCGATCGCCTCCGCGCTGAGGCCCTCGCCCTCGGTGCCCAGCAGCAGCGCGCAGCGCTCGCGCACGTGCGGCGGCACCGCGTCGAGCGCCACCGACCCCTCGGCGGGGGTCAGGGCCAGCACCGGCAGCCCCGCGTCGCGCAGCAGGTCGATCCCGTCCGGCCAGGCCTCGAAGCGCGCGTGGGGCACCGAGAAGACCGCGCCCATCCCGACCTTCACCGCGCGCCGGTAGAGCGGGTCGGCGCAGCGCGGCGTCAGCAGCACCGCGTCCATGCCGAGGGCGGCGGCGCCGCGGAAGACCGCGCCGAGGTTCGTCGTGCTGACGACGTCCTCGCACACCGCGACCCGCCGCGCGGTGCGGAGCAGGTCCTCGACCCGCGGCAGCGGCTTGCGCTGCACCGAGGCCAGGGCCCCGCGGTGCACCGCGAAGCCGGTGAGCCGCTCCAGCAGGGCGTCGTCGGCGACGTACGCCGTCGCGCCGGTCGCCTCGAGCAGGTCGGTGAGCCCGGGGAGCCACTTGCGCCCCAGCAGGACCGAGCGCACGGCGTAGCCCGCCGCCACGGCGCGGCGCACCACCTTCTCGCCCTCGGCGAGGAAGAGCCCGTGCTCGGGCTCGAGGCGCCGGCGCAGGGCGACGTCGGTGAGCCCGACGTAGTCCGCGAGCCGCGGGTCGTCCGGGCTGTCGACCTCGACGACGCGCACCGTCACGCCACCACCAGCTGCGCCACGGCCAGCAGGCCGACGAGGACGACGAGGCCGCGCAGCGCCGCCGGCGAGAGCCGGCGCCCGATCCGGGCACCCACGAGACCGCCGAGGGCGGCGCCCACCGCGACGGCCGCGGCCGCCCGGTAGTCGACCTCGCCCGCGACGATGAACAGCAGCGCGGCGACGGCGTTGACGAGCCCGGCGAGGACGTTCTTCAGCGCGTTGAGCCGCTGCAGGTCCTCCGCGAGCGTCGCCCCGAGCAGGCCCATGAGGATCACGCCCTGCGCGGCGCCGAAGTAGCCGCCGTAGACCCCGGTGCCCGCCACCCCGAGCAGCAGCAGCGGGCCGCCGTGCGGACGGGCCCCGCCGCGCCGCGCCGCGCGCCGCGCGAGCCGCGGCTGGAGCACGACGAGCACGCAGGCGACGACGATGAGCACCGGGACGACCGCCGAGAACGCGTCCTCGGGCAGCGCGAGCAGGAGCACCCCGCCGACGACCCCGCCGACGAGGGACGCCGCGCCGAACCGCAGGGCGCGCGCCCGCTGCCCGCGCAGCTCGTGCCGGTAGCCCCACGCCCCCACGACGGACCCCGGGACCAGCCCGAGGCAGTTGGACGTGTTGGCGACGACCGGCGGCAGCCCGACGGCGAGCAGCGCCGGGAAGGTCACGAGCGTGCCCGAGCCCACGACGGTGTTGATCGTCCCCGCCGCCAGCCCGGCCAGCGCCACGCCGAGCAGCTCCAGGACGGTCACCGCGCGATCCTCCCGCACGCCCGCGGCGGGCTACAGCAGGGCCCCCGGCGTGCCGACGTGCACCCCGTGGTCCTCCCCCGCCGCACCGCCGCAGCCGCCGCCCTCGCCCTGCTGCTCCCGGTGGCCCTGCTCCCCGCCGTCCTGGTCCCCGCGGCCCCGGCGCTCGCCGCCCCGCTGCCCGCGGGCGGGTCCGGGGCCTCCGCGGCCGCCGCTGGTGCGGCCGCCGCGGGCGCCGCCGCCGCCGGTGCGGCGGCCGGGGCGGCCGAGGCCCAGCGGGACCTCGACGACCTCGCGCGACGGCTCGGGGACGCCGTGGCGGCGTACGACGCCGCGCTCGCCGACGTCTCCTCGGCCACCGCCCGGGCCCTCGGCGCCGCGGCGGGGGCGGACGCCGCCCGCGGGGCCGCCGGCGCCGCCGACGACGCCCGGGCCGCGCGGGTGCGCGCGCTCTACATGGGCGGCGGGCCCCTCGGGCAGTACGCCGGGGCGCTCGCGAGCCGGGGCGACCTCCTGCAGCGGCTCGCGTACGTCCAGCGGGTCGTCGCCGCCGACCGGGCGCTGCTGCTGGCGCGCCAGGGCGACGCCCGCCGGGCCGAGCGCGCCGCCGGAGCCGCGGCCCGCCGGGCCGACGCGGTCCGGTCGCGCGCCGACGACGTGCGCGCCCGGCGCGAGGCGCTCGACGCCCTCGTCGCCGGGGCGCGGGCCCGCCACGACGCGCTCGTCGCCGAGGCCGCGCGCCTCGCCGAGCAGCAGCGGGCGGCCGAGGCCACCGCCTCGGCCGCGGCCGCCGCCGAGGCCGCGGCGGCGGCCGCCGCGCGGGCGCGGGCGCTCGCCGCCGCCCGCGGGGCCGCGTCCGCCGCCCGGCGGGCCGAGGTCGCCGCCGCCCGTACCGAGGGCGCCCGCGCCGCGCAGGCCGAGGGCCGGGGGGTGCCGGCCGAGTACGCGGTGCTCTACCACCGCTCCGCCGCGACCTGCCCGGGCATGCCCTGGGCGGTCCTCGCCGCCGTCGGGCAGGTCGAGTCCGACCACGGGGCCAACGCCGTGGACTCCTCCGCGGGCGCGCAGGGGCCGATGCAGTTCATGCCGGCGACGTTCGCCCGGTACGGGGTGGACGGCGACGGGGACGGTGACACCGACGTCCACGACCCGGCGGACGCGGTCGCCAGCGCAGCGGCGTACCTCTGCGCCACCGGCGCGGGCGACCCGGCGACGCTCGAGCGGGCGCTGTGGCACTACAACCACGCGCAGTGGTACGTCGACCTCGTGCTCGGCGTCGCCCGCGACCTCGACCCGGCGCTGGCGCCGGAGGTCCCCCGCGCCTGAGGGCGCCCCTCAGGCGCCCGTGCGCCCCGCGTCGCCCGCCGCCGGACCGGCCGAGCCCGCGCCGTCCACCTGCGCGGCCGGGCGGGGGACGGCCCGCGGCGGCTCGACGGTGCCCGCCGGGGCCGCGCCGCCGGCCGGGACGACCGGGCCCGCCGCGGCGGCGCCCGGGCCGCCCTGGCCCAGCATCCCGCCGATGCCCTTGAGGGCCTCGCCGAGCTCGCTGGGGACGATCCACAGCTTGTTGGACGAGCCGTTGGCGATCTGCGGGAGCGTCTGCAGGTACTGGTACGCGAGCAGCTTGGGGTCCGGGTCGCCGGCGTGGATGGCCTCGAAGACCTTCTGGATCGCCTGCGCCTCGCCGTCCGCGCGCAGGATGGCGGCCTGCGCCTCGCCCTCGGCCCGCAGGATGTCGGACTGGCGCTGGCCCTCGGCGGTGAGGATCTGCGACTGCTTGGTGCCCTCGGCGGTGAGGATCTGCGCGCGGCGGTCGCGCTCGGCGCGCATCTGCTTCTCCATCGAGTCCTGGATCGACGCCGGCGGGTCGATGGCCTTGAGCTCGACGCGGTTGACCCGGATGCCCCAGCGGCCGGTGGCCTCGTCGAGGACGCCGCGCAGGGTGCTGTTGATCTGGTCGCGGCTGGTGAGGGTCTCCTCGAGGTTGAGCCCGCCGACGACGTTGCGCAGCGTCGTGACCGTCAGCTGCTCGACCGCCTGGATGTAGTTGGCGATCTCGTACGAGGCCGCCTTCGGGTCGGTCACCTGGAAGTAGATGACCGTGTCGATGGAGACGACGAGGTTGTCCTCGGTGATGACCGGCTGCGGCGGGAACGACACGACCTGCTCGCGCAGGTCGATGAGCGGCGCGAGGCGGTCGACGAACGGGACGAGGATCGAGAGCCCGGGCGTGAGGGTGCGGTTGTAGCGCCCCAGCCGCTCCACGACGCCCGCCCGCGCCTGCGGGATGATCCGCACCGTCTTGGCCAGCGTGACGAGCACGAGCAGGACGACGACGACGGCGACGGCGAGCGCGACGGCGGATCCGGTGTCCACGGGCGGTCCTCCAGGGGTTCGGTGAGGCGGGTCTAGTCGGCGGCGAGGACGATCGCGGTCGCGCCCTCGATCTGCACCACGTCCACGGTGCGCCCGGGCTCGATCGCCGCGTGGGGGTCGTACGAGCGGGCGGACCAGACCTCGCCGGCGAGCTTGACCCGCCCGGTGAGGGCGTCGACCCGCTCGAGGACGACGGCCTGGCTGCCGACGAGGGCGGCGATGCCGGTGCGGACCTCGTGCGGCGTGCGCAGGTGGCGCAGCGCGACGGGGCGCACGACGAGCAGCATCGCGAGCGCGGAGAGTCCGCCGACGAGCAGCTGGGCCCACAGGGCCAGGCCGAGGCCGGCGCCCAGCGCACCGGCGAGGGCGCCGGCCGCGAGCATGATGAAGATGAGGTCGAGGGTCATGATCTCGACGCCGGCGAGGACCAGCGCGACGATCACCCACGCCAGCCACGCGTTGTCCGAGATCCAGTCGCCCACACGTCAAGTGTAGGTAAAGGAGCAGCGTCCCGCGCCGTGACCCGCCGCACGGCG
Source organism: Vallicoccus soli (assembly GCF_003594885.1). Taxonomy (NCBI): domain Bacteria; kingdom Bacillati; phylum Actinomycetota; class Actinomycetes; order Motilibacterales; family Vallicoccaceae; genus Vallicoccus; species Vallicoccus soli. The sequence continues at coordinate 121,872 of NZ_QZEZ01000008.1, read as the reverse complement.
GGTCGCCGGCGCGTCCTCAGCGGGGCGCCACGGCCGCGCGCGCGGCCCAGCGGCCGTCGGCGCGGTCGAGCACGAGCGGCAGGCCGAAGCACGCCCCGAGCGCCTGCGCGGTGAGGACCTCGCCGACCGGGCCGGCGGCCAGCACGCGCCCGGAGCGCAGCAGCAGGGCGTGCGTGGTGCCCGGCGGCACCTCCTCCACGTGGTGCGTGACGAGCACCATGGCGGGCGCGGCCGGGTCGGCGGCGAGGGCGCCGAGGCGGCGTACGAGGTCCTCCCGCCCGCCCAGGTCGAGGCCGCCGGCCGGCTCGTCGAGGAGCATGAGCTCGGGGTCGGCCATGAGCGCGCGGGCGATCTGGACCCGCTTGCGCTCGCCCTCGCTCAGGGTGCCGAAGAGGCGGGCGGCGAGGTGCGCGACCCCCAGCGCGGCGAGCAGCTCGTCGGCGCGCGCCTCGTCGACGGCGTCGTACGCCTCCCGCCACCGGCCGACGACCGCGTAGGAGGCGGTGAGCACGACGTCGCGCACCCGCTCCTGGCGCGGGAGGCGCTCGGCGAGCGCGGCGCTGGACAGCCCGATCCGCGGCCGCAGCTCGAAGACGTCCACGAGCCCCAGCTGCTCGCCGAGCACGTGCGCGGTGCCCGAGGTCGGGTGCAGCTGCGCGGCGGCGAGCTGCAGCAGCGTCGTCTTGCCGGCGCCGTTGGGCCCGAGCACGACCCAGCGCTCCCCCTCGCGCACGGTCCAGCTCACGCGGTCGAGCAGGGTCGTGCTCCCGCGCACGACGCTGACGCCGTCGAGGTCCAGGACGGGGGGTGCGGGGCTCACGACCACGGGACCCTACGCGGGGACCCGGACCCGGCGCTCGCCGGACCTCCCGCGCGCGGGACCTCGCGCTCGGCGGGCGACGCGGCGCCGGGCCCACCTACCCTGGTCCGCGTGCCGCTGACGCCCGCCGCCGCCGACCCGCTCGCCCTGCCCCGCTCCGCCCGCCTCGTGGCGTGGGGCAACGCGGTGCTGGCCGGCGCCGCCAGCCTCGACGAGGCCGCCGCCGAGGTGGTGGCCGGCGACGACCTGCACCGGGTGCGGGCCGCCGACGACGTGCCCGTGGGCCTGGCCGGCCTCGACGACGGCGAGGTCGGGCTCACCCTCGCCCTGGGCACGCTGCGCGCGGCCGGCGTCACCGGCCTGCGGCTCGTCCTGCCCGCCCCCGGCGACGCGGCCGGGCTGCCCGGGCCGCCGGCCTTCAACGCGCCCGCGGTCCTGGCGGGCGAGGCCGTGCTGACCGACGGCGGGGCCCGCCCGGTCGGCCTCGTCCCCGACGTGCAGGCGCTGGGCTCCTCGGGCACGGCCGTGCGCTGGGGCGCGTACGCGGTCGCGGCCCCCCGGGTCGGCGACCTGCCGCCCCTCGCCGAGGCCGAGCGCGAGCTCGCCGGCGCCGTGCGCGCGGCGACCGAGCTGCTGTCCCGGCTGGACGTCGCGCGCTCGGACCCGGCCGCGCTGGCGGAGGTCGCCCGGGCCCGCGAGGGGGCCGGCGACGGCCTCGCCCCGGGCTACCCCGCCCGCGCGCACCGCGTCATGGCGCAGGCCCGGCTGGTGCTGGCCGTCGCGGCCATCGCGCGGCGCAGCCCGGGCGGCGCCGCCACCGCCGGGGAGGCGGCGGCGCGCCTCGGGGCCCTCGCACCGCTGGACCGGGCCGGGCGCCGGGCGGTGGCCGCGGCCTGCAACGCGGTGCTGGAGCCGGCGCGCGACTGAGGGGCGCGCCGCGGGCCCCTCAGAGGACAGAGCGGTAGACCTCCAGCGTCCGCTCGGCGATGCTCGCCCAGCTGAAGCGCTCGACCGCCCGGCGCCGCCCCGCCCGGCCCATCCCCGCGGCGCGCTGCGGGTCCTCGAGCAGGCCGGTGAGCGCGGCGGCGAGGTCGGCGACGAAGCGGTCGGGGTCCAGCGGGGTGCCGGTGCCGTCGTCGGCCTGCTCCAGCGGGACGAGCACCCCGGTCTCGCCGTCGGCGACGACCTCGGGGATGCCGCCGGTCGCGGAGGCGACGACCGCCGTCTCGCAGCCCATGGCCTCGAGGTTCACGATGCCCATCGGCTCGTACACGCTGGGGCACACGAAGACCGTGGCGTGGGTGAGGACCTGCACCACCTCGTGCTTCGGCAGCATCTCCGCGACCCACACGACGCCCTGGCGGGTCGCGCGCAGCCCGTCGACGAGCTGCTCGACCTCGGCGGCGATCTCCGGGGTGTCCGGGGCGCCGGCGAGCAGGACGAGCTGGGCGTCCTCGGGCAGCGAGCGGGCAGCGCGCAGCAGGTACGGCAGCCCCTTCTGCCGGGTGATCCGCCCGACGAAGACCACGCTCGGGCGGGAGGGGTCCATGCCGATCCGCTCGACGACGTCCGTGCCCCGATCGGGCGCGTACTGCTCGGTGTCGATGCCGTTGTGGACGACCGTGACGCGGTCGGGGTCGACCGACGGGTACGCCCGGAGCACGTCGCGGCGCATGCCGGCCGACACGGCGACGACGGCCGCCGCGCCCTCGATCGCCGTGCGCTCGCAGTACGACGACAGCGCGTACCCGCCGCCGAGCTGCTCGGCCTTCCACGGGCGCAGGGGCTCGAGGCTGTGCGTGGTGACGACGTGCGGGACGCCGTGCAGGAGCGAGGCGACGTGCCCGGCGAGGTTCGCGTACCAGGTGTGGCTGTGCACGACGTCGGCGCCCGCGGCGCCGGCGGCCATCTCCAGGTCCACGCCCATGGTCCGCAGCGCCGCGTTGGCCCCGGCGAGGCCGGGCGGGTCGCCGTACGCGGTGACGCCCGGCTCGTCCCGCGGGGCGCCGAAGCAGTGGACGCGCACGTCGGCGAGCCGGCGCAGGTCGCGGGCGAGGTACTCGACGTGGACGCCCGCCCCGCCGTACACCTCGGGCGGGTACTCGCGGGTGAGCAGGTCGACGCGCAGGGCTGCAGTGGGGTCCGGCACGTGCGGGAGCGTAGACCCGCGCGCCCGCGTGTCGGGAGGCCCGGTGTGGTCGTCGTCACGTGCGCTCGCTAGCGTGCGGCCATGGCAGCGACGAAGGTGCTCGCGATCGTCCTCGCCGGCGGCGAGGGGAAGCGGCTCATGCCCCTCACGGCGGACCGCGCGAAGCCGGCGGTGCCCTTCGGGGGCATCTACCGGATGGTGGACTTCGTCCTGTCCAACCTCGTCAACGGGCACTACCTCAAGATCGTGGTGCTGACGCAGTACAAGAGCCACTCGCTCGACCGCCACATCACCAAGACGTGGCGCATGTCGACCCTGCTCGGCAACTACGTCGCCCCGGTCCCCGCGCAGCAGCGCCTCGGCCCGCACTGGTTCGCGGGCTCGGCCGACGCGATCTACCAGAGCCTCAACCTCATCACCGACGACTGCCCGGACATCGTCATCGTCTTCGGCGCCGACCACATCTACCGGATGGACCCGGGCCAGATGGTGCGCCAGCACGTGGCCACCGGCGCCGGCGTGACGGTCGCGGGCATCCGCCAGCCCCGCTCGATGTCGGACCAGTTCGGGGTCATCGAGGTGGCCGAGGGCAGCAACCGGATCACGGCGTTCCGGGAGAAGCCGGCCGACCCGCCCGGGCTGCCGGACTCCCCGGACGAGATCTTCGCGTCCATGGGCAACTACGTGTTCAGCACCGACGTCCTCATCGACGCGGTGACCAAGGACGCGGCCGACCCGGACAGCAAGCACGACATGGGCGGCAACATCATCCCGATGCTCGTCGAGCGCGGCGAGGCCGCCGTGTACGACTTCCGCGACAACGACGTGCCCGGCACCACCGACCGCGACCGCGGCTACTGGCGCGACGTCGGGACCCTCGACTCGTTCTACGACGCGCACATGGACCTCATCTCGGTCCACCCCGTCTTCAACCTCTACAACCACGAGTGGCCGATCTACACCGACCACCCGCCGTGGCCGCCGGCGAAGTTCGTCCACGGCTACCAGGGCCGGGTCGGGCGGGCGGTGAACTCGATGGTCGCGCCGGGCGTCGTCGTCTCGGGCTCGCTCGTCGAGAACAGCGTCCTGTCCCCCGGGGTGACCGTGCACTCGTACGCCCACGTGGACGGCACCGTCCTCATGGGCGGGGTGCAGGTCGGGCGGCACGCCGTGGTGCGCAACGCGATCGTCGACAAGAACGTGGTCATCCCCGAGGGCGCGCAGATCGGTGTGGACCTCGACCGCGACCGCGAGCGGTTCACGGTCTCCGACGGCGGGATCGTCGTCATCGGCAAGGGGCAGAAGGTCGACCCCTGACCCCGGTCGTGGCGGCGGACGCGGACACACTGGGGGCATGAGCGAGCACGGGTCGCCCGGCGCGCACGAGCCCCGGGCGCACGAGCCCTGCGCCGACCACCCGCTGCCGGTGCGCGCAGGGAAGGCGCACGGGCACGACCACGCCCACGGCACCGCGACCGGTGCGCACCGGGGGCGGCTGCTCGTGGTGCTCGTCGTCGCGGTCGCGACCGCCGCCCTGCAGCTCGTCGGCGGGCTGGTGTCCGGCTCGCTGGCGCTGCTCGCCGACGCCGGGCACGTCGCGGGCGACGCCGCGGGCGTGGCGGCGGCCCTGGTGGCGGCCACGCTGGCCGCCCGGCCGGCGACGGGCGCGCGGACGTACGGCCTGCAGCGCGCCGAGGTGCTCGCCGCCCTGGCGAACGCCGTGCTGCTCGCCGCGGTGGGCGCCTGGGTCCTCGTGGAGGCCGTGCGCCGCTGGGACGACCCGCCGGAGGTGTCGGGCGGGCTCGTCCTCGTCGTCGCCCTGGTCGGCGCCGCGGCCAACCTGGGCTGCCTGCTCCTGCTGCGCCGCGGGGCGCGGGAGAGCCTCAACGTGCGCGGCGCGTACCTCGAGGTCCTCGGCGACCTGCTCGGCTCGGCCGCGGTGGTCGCCGCCGCGGTGGTCGTGGCCCTCACCGGGTGGTCGCGCGCCGACGTGGTGGCCTCGGTCGCCATCGGGCTCATGGTCCTGCCGCGCGCCTGGTCGCTGCTGCGCGACGTCGTCGACGTGCTGCTCGAGGCGACGCCGCGCGGGGTGGACCTGGACCACGTCCGCGACCACGTGCGGGCCGTCGAGGGGGTCGTGGACGTGCACGACCTGCACGCCTGGACCATCACCAGCGGCGTGCCCGTGCTCAGCGCCCACGTCGTCGTGGACGCCCGGCACCTCGCCGAGGGGCGCTCCGGGCAGGTGCTCGACCGGCTCGGGCAGTGCCTGGCCGGGCACTTCGACGTCGAGCACTGCACCTTCCAGCTCGAGCCGGTGGGCCACCGCGAGCACGAGGCCGCCCACCACGCCTGAGCGGCTCAGCGCACGATGGCCGGCGCGGGGGTCGGCGTGCCGGCCTCGGCGTCCGCCGCCTCGACCTCGTCGCGGGTGATGCCGAGCAGGTAGAGGATCGTGTCGAGGTAGGGCACGTTGACCGCGGTGTCGGCGGCCTCGCGCACCACCGGCTTGGCGTTGAAGGCGATGCCGAGCCCCGCGGCCTCGAGCATGTCGAGGTCGTTCGCCCCGTCCCCGATGGCGACGGCCTGCGCGAGCGGCACCCCCGCCGCGGCCGCGAAGCGCTCGAGCGCCGCGCGCTTGCCGGCGCGGTCGACGACCGGTCCGGTGACCCGGCCGGTGAGCCGGCCGTCCGCGACCTCGAGGGTGTTGGCCGCGGCGTGGTCGAGCCCGAGGTCCGCGACGAGGTGGTCGGTGACCTGGGTGAAGCCGCCGCTGACGATGCCGACCTCGTGGTCGAGGCGCTTGAGGGTGCGGACCAGGGTGCGTGCGCCCGGGGCGAGGCGCACCGCGTCGCGCACCGCCGCGACGTCGTCGAGGGACAGCCCCTCGAGCAGCGCGACGCGCTCGAGCAGGGAGGCGGTGAAGTCCAGCTCGCCGCGCATCGCCCGCTCGGTCACCCGCGCGACCTCCTCGAGGCACCCGGCCCGCTCGGCGAGCATCTCGATGACCTCGCCCTGGATGAGGGTCGAGTCGACGTCCATGACGACGAGGCGCTTGGCCCGCCGGTGCAGCCCCGAGCGCTGCACGGCGACGTCGACCCGCTGGCGGGCCGCCTCGGCGGCGAGGACCGCGCGCAGCCGCTCCGGCGCCATGCCGGAGACCTCCATCTCCAGCCCGGTCACGGGGTAGCGCGCGAGGCGCACGATCCGGTCGATGTTGGCCCCGGCGTCGGCGATCCGCCCGGCGAGCGCGGCCATGGCCGCCGGGCGCAGCGGGTCGCCGATGACGGTGACGTGGCTGCGGCCGGGCGCGCGCCGGGGGGCGTCCCCCGCGCCGGCGCTCACCTCCACCTGCAGGCCGAGCCGCTCCCCCACGGCCTCCGCGGCGCGCACCAGCGCCGCCTCGTCGCGCTCGGCGCGCACGAGGACGCCCAGCACCAGGTGCCCGCGCAGGACGACCTGCTCGACGTCGAGCACCGCGACGTCGGCCCGCGCCAGGGCCTCGAACAGCGCGCTCGTGACACCCGGGCGGTCGCGGCCGGTCAGGGTGACGAGCAGGGTCCGGTCGCTCACGGCCGCGAGGCTACCGGGGTGCGCCCGGGCGGCCGCCGGTGGTACGACTCCCCCGTGCGCCTCGTCGTCACCGGGAGCGCCGGGCACCTCGGCGAGGCCCTCGTGCGCGTCCTGCGCGCCGAGGGCCACGGGGTGCTCGGCCTGGACCTGCTGCCCTCGCCCACCACCGACGTCGTCGCCGACGTGGCCGACCGCGCGGCGCTGCGGGACGCGCTGCGCGGCGCCGACGGCGTGCTGCACACCGCCACCCTGCACAAGCCGCACGTCGCGTCCCACCCCCGGGAGGCCTTCGTCCGGACCAACGTGCAGGGCACCCTGGCGGTGGTCGAGGAGGCGGCCGGCGCCGGGGTCGGCCGGGTCGTCGTCACGAGCACGACGAGCGCGTACGGGCGCGCCCTGTCCCCGGCGCCGGGCGAGCCGGCGGCCTGGGTCGACGAGGACGTCGTGCCGGTCCCGCGCAACGTCTACGGCGCGACCAAGGTCGCCGCCGAGGACCTCTGCGAGGTGGTGCACCGCGAGACGGGGCTGCCGGTCCTCGTGCTGCGCACCTCCCGCTTCTTCCCGGAGGGCGACGACGTCGCCGAGCAGCGGGCGGCGTACGACGACGCCAACCTCAAGGCCAACGAGCTGCTGCACCGGCGGGTCGACCTCGAGGACGTCGTCGCCGCGCACCGCTGCGCCCTCGAGCGGGCCCCCGCCCTGCGCTGGGGGCGGTACGTCGTCAGCGCCCCGACCCCCTTCACCCGGGGGGACGCCGCCGAGCTGCGCCGCGACGCCGCGGCCGTCGTGCGCCGGCTGTTCCCCGGCGTCGACGCGGTGTACGGCCCCCGCGGCTGGCGGCTGCCCCCGTCGCTGGACCGCGTGTACGACAGCACCCGCGCCCGCCGCGACCTCGGGTGGGCGCCGCGCTGGACCTTCGGGCACGCGCTCGCGGCGCTCGCCGCCGGCGGCGAGGCGCGCAGCGCGCTGGCCGCGTCGGTCGGCACCAAGGGCTACCACGACCGGCCGACGGGGCCGTGCACCGCGGCCGGCCGCGCGCCGCGCTGACGTCAGCCGCGCGCGGCGCTGACCTGCTCGAGCCGGGCGCCGCCCTCGGCGAGGTCGTCCCAGCCCCCGTCGACGCCGAGCACGACGACGCCCGCGGTGGGGAGCTTCTCCGCCAGCGCGGCGAGCTGCTCCTTGTCGCCCCGGCCGGCGAGCGCCACGGCGAGCTCGTGCGTGCCCGGGTTGTGGCCCACGACGACGAGGCAGCGGGCGTCGTCCGACGTGCCGCGCACGAGGCCCAGCACCGCGCGCGGCGAGGCCAGGTAGAGGCTCGGCTCGTAGCGCACCGTCACCGGCTCGTCCGCCTGGCCCTCGGCCAGCTCCCAGGTGCGCCGGGTCCGCACCGACGTCGAGCACAGCACCATGTCGGGCCAGCACGTGTCGTGCAGCAGCCGGCCCAGCGCCACGGCGTCGCGCTCCCCGCGCTCGGTGAGCGGGCGGTCGTGGTCGTCCACGCCCTCGGGGTAGTCGGCCTTGGCGTGGCGGACCAGGACGAGGCGCCGCTCGGGGTCGCGCCGCGCCACTCAGGCCCCCATCGCGTGCACGCCGCCGTCGGCGTGGACGATCTCCGCGGTCGTCGCGGGCATCCAGTCCGAGAGCAGCGCGCAGCACGTGCGCGCCGCGGGCTCCGGGTCCTCCAGCGCCCAGCCGAGCGGGGCGCGCGTCGACCACACCCGCTCGAACTCCTCGAAGCCGGGGATGGACTTGGCGGCCGTCGTGCGCAGCGGCCCCGCGGCCACCAGGTTGACCCGGAACCCCTCGGGGCCGAGGTCGCGCGCGAGGTAGCGCGCGGTGGACTCGAACGCGGCCTTCGCCACGCCCATCCAGTCGTACTTGGGCCAGGCGACCGCCGCGTCGAAGGTGAGGCCCACGACCGATCCGCCGCGCGGCATGAGCGGCTTGGCCGCCATGGTCAGCGCCTTGAGGGAGTACGCGGACACGTGGACCGCGGTCGCCACGTCGTCCCACGTGGTGTTGAGGAAGTTGCCCCCGAGCGCGGCCTCCGGGGCGAACCCGATGCTGTGCAGCACCCCGTCGAGGCCGTCGACGTGCTCGCGGACCGCGTCGGGCAGCCCCGCGAGCTGCTCCTCGCTCGTCACGTCGAGCTCGACCACCGGCGCCGGCTGCGGCAGCCGCCGGGCGATCGTCCGGGTGATGCGCAGCCCGCGGCCGAAGCCGGAGAGCACCACCGTCGCGCCCTGCTGCTGGGCGACGCGCGCCACGTGGAACGCGATCGAGCTCTCCATCAGCACGCCCGTGACCAGCAGGCGCTTGCCCGCCAGCAGCCCGCCCTGCGCCGTACCGTCCGTCGTCACGCCCATGTCAGTGCCCCATCCCGAGTCCGCCGTCCACGGGGACCACGGCCCCGCTGATGTACGCGGCGTCGTCCGACGCCAGGAACCGCACCACGCCCGCGACCTCCTGCGGGGTCGCGAGCCGCCCCGCCGGGATCGCCGCGACGTACGCCGCCCGCCGCTCCTCCGGCAGCGCGGCCGTCATGTCCGTCTCCACGAACCCCGGTGCCACGACGTTCGCGGTGATGCCGCGCCCGCCGAGCTCGCGGGTGATCGAGCGGGCGAGGCCGACCAGGCCGGCCTTGGACGCGGCGTAGTTCGCCTGCCCCGGCGTGCCGTACAGCGCCACGACCGAGCCGACGAGCACGATGCGGCCGCGGCGGAGCCGGATCATGCCCTTGCTCGCCCGGCGGGCGCAGCGGAAGGCGCCGGTGAGGTTCGTGTCGAGGACCTGGTCGAACTCCTCGTCCGACATGCGCAGCAGCAGCTGGTCCTTCGTGACGCCCGCGTTGGCCACGAGCACCTCCACAGGCCCGTGGGCGGCCTCGACCTCGCCGAACGCCGCGTCGACGCTCGCGGTGTCGGTCACGTCGCAGCGCACCCCGAGCAGGCCCTCCGGGGCGTCGCCGCTGCGGTGGGTCACCGCGACCCGGTCGCCGGCCGCCGCGAAGGCCCGGGCCACGGCCAGGCCGATGCCCCGGTTCCCCCCCGTCACGAGCACGGAGCGGCCGCCGGGGGCGGCCTCGTCGCTGGGTCCGGCCACGGGTCCTCCTGGGCTGCTGGGCGTGCTGGTGCGGGTGCTGGTGCGGGTGCTGGGCGCCGGCTCCCGCGCCGGCGCGCGGGCGGGGGTCGGGCGGGGGTCGGGCGGGTGTCGTCGGGTCGGTCGCGCCGCAACCTACCCGGCCCCCGGCACGGGCGGGCCGAGGGGCGGCAGGACGGCGTGACGCACCTCTCACGAGCCGGGTCGCAGGTCGGTGGGGCCCGGCGTAGCGTTGACCGGGTGAGCAGCGACGACGTGCGCAGGGCGCACGCGCTCCCCCGCGGGTCCGGCCGGTCGACCGTGCACGGCCGCGGGCGGCGCGTGGAGGTCCACGCCATCACCGGCGCGCGGCGCAGCGTCACCGCGGACGTGCAGGCGCGCACGCGGCGCTACCTGTTCTCGATGCTCGTGCGCACCGCGTGCTTCCTCGGCGCGGTGCTGTCGACGGGCTTCACGCGCTGGGCCCTGCTCGCCGGCGCGGTGCTGCTGCCGTACTTCGCCGTGGTCATCGCCAACGGCGGCCGCGAGCCGACGAAGGACCTGCCGACCGCGCCGTACGTCCCCAGCCGGCCCATGCTCGAGGCGCGGCACGACGACGCCGCCTGAGGCCGTACCGGTCGGCCGCTGGCCTGCGCGTCCCGCTCCGGCGCTGCACCGATCCGTGCAATACTCGACGGGCACCGCCGGTCCGCGCTGAGCGCGGGCGGTGCCCCCGGACGCGGTGCCGGGCGGCTCCCCCCGTGGCTGCCCGGCACCGCCCGCGCCGGACCCGCGAGGATGGCCCGCGTGAACCTGCTCCCCGGCCCCGTCCCCGTCGACGAGGCACCCCCCACGTGCTCGGCCAAGGGCTGCCGCGCGCCCGCGACCTGGGCGCTCTCCTGGAACAACCCGGCCCTGCACGCGCCGGAGCGGCGCAAGCAGTGGGCCGCCTGCGACGCCCACCGCGAGCACCTCGCCTCGTTCCTGGACCGGCGCGGCTTCCTGCGCGACGTCGAGCCCGTCGCCGCCCCGCCCGCCTGAGCCGGAGCGGCCCCCGCTCAGCCCCCGATGGCCGACATGGGCCGCACGGGCTGGAGGAACCCCGGGTCGTCGATGCCGTGGCCGGCGCGCTTGGCCGCGAGCGAGGCGACGAAGCGGGCCGCGAGCGCCGCGTCGTCCTCGCCCCCGCGCAGGCCGGCCCGCAGGTCGCTCTCCTCGCGCGCGAAGAGGCAGTTGCGCAGCTGGCCGTCGGCGGTGAGGCGCACCCGGTCGCACGTGCCGCAGAAGGGGCGCGTGACCGAGCCGATGACGCCGACCGGGCCGCGCAGCGCACCACCGCGCTCCTGCGCCCACCAGCGCTCCGCCGGCGCGCTGCCGCGGGCCGCCGCGCCCTCGGCGACGAGGTCGAAGGCGCGTCCGAGCGAGGTGAGCACCTCGTCCGCGGTCACCATCTCCTCGCGCCGCCAGCCGTGCTGGGCGTCCAGCGGCATCTGCTCGATGAACCGCAGCTCGTAGCCGTGCCGCAGCGCCCACCGCAGCAGGTCGGGCGCCTCGTCGTCGTTGACGCCGCGCACGAGCACCGCGTTGACCTTGACCGGCGCGAGGCCGGCCTCCTGCGCCGCGGCGAGGCCCGCCAGGACGTCGTCCAGGCGGTCACGGCGGGTGATGCGGGTGAACGCGAGCCGGTCGAGGGTGTCGAGCGAGACGTTGACCCGGTCCAGCCCCGCCGCGGCCAGGGGCGCCGCGAGCCGGGCCAGCCCGATGCCGTTCGTCGTGAGCGAGAGCCGGGGCCGCGGCTCGAGGGCCGCCACCCGCTCCACGAGCCCCACGAGGCCCCGGCGCAGCAGGGGCTCGCCGCCGGTGAAGCGCACGTCGGTGACCCCGAGGCCCACCGCGACGCGCACCAGGCGCACGAGCTCGTCGTCGGTCAGCAGCTCCGGCCCCGGGAGCCAGTCGAGCCCCTCGGGGGGCATGCAGTAGGTGCAGCGCAGGTTGCAGCGGTCGGTGAGCGACACCCGCAGGTCCGTGGCCACCCGCCCGTGCCGGTCCACCAGGGCGGGGGGCACGGGGGTGCTCGGGGAGGCGCTCGTCACCCTCCCCAGCCTACGGCCGCGCGCGGTGCGCGCGCCCGTGCCGCGGCCAGTACCGTCGAGGGGTGCCCACCCCGCTCGGCCTGCTCGCCACGCGCCGGTGGCTGGGCTTCACCGTCTTCGCCCTGGTCGTGGTGCTGGCGTGCGTGCAGCTCGGGCGCTGGCAGCTGCACCGCGCGGAGGACCGGCAGGCGACGGCGCGCGAGGTGGCGGCGCGCACGAGCGCCGAGCCGCTGCCCGTGCAGGACGTCACGGCCGTCGGGGAGCGCCCGGCCGAGGCCACGCGCTGGCGGTCGGTCTCGGCCGAGGGGGCGTACGACCCGTCGGGGACGGTCCTGCTGCGCAACCGCTCGCTCGACGGGCAGCGCGGCTACCACGTGCTCGTGCCGCTGCGCCTGGACGACGGGACGGTGCAGGTCGTCGTGCGCGGGTTCCTGCCGGCCCCCGGCCCGCTGTCGGCCGGCGTCGACGTGCCCGCGCCGCCGGAGGGGCGCGTGGCGCTGCAGGGCCGGCTCGTGCCGGGCGACGCGGTGGACGGGCCCGACGACCTGGGGCTCGACGAGGGCAGCGGCGTGCTCAGCGCCTCGCGCGCCGACCCGCTCGTCCTCGGTACGGCGCTCGGCGCCCGCGTCGCCCCGGCGGGCTCGCTGCGCGGGGGGCTGGTGGAGGCGACGGCCGAGGAGCCCGCTCCGCCCGCGACCCTGGCCCCGCTCCCGGCGCCCGAGGCCGGCAACTACGGGCTCAACTACGCGTACATGGTCCAGTGGTGGCTCTTCGCCCTCATCGGGGTCGTCGGCTGGTGGCTGCTCCTGCGGCGCGAGGCGCGCGAGGGGTCGGGGCAGGACGGGGCGGCGCGGGAGCGTCGGGCGGTCCGGGCCTGACGAGGGGCGCGTGAGCCCGGGCCGTGCCGCGCCCTGCCGGTGCTCCTGACGCTGCCCGGGCGTTCGCCGGCAGTGCGTCCTCGCACGCGTCGGGTGCACCGCCCACGCACGTCGACGACGGGGCGCAGCGTCGCCGGACACGACCATGCGCTGATGGTCGGGTCCGTGGCGTTCCCGACGCCCTGCCGTCCGAGCTCGGCGACTGCGCCCCGCCGCTGCGTCGTCGGGGACGTCTGGACGGTGCGCCGCGCCGGGGCCCGCCCCAAGCTCCCACCCCACGACCGCCGCCTCCGACCGCACCCTGCTCACCGGGCGGACCTGCGCCCGCCCCTACCGCTCAGGGCGGCCTACCGCGCCGCCTCGCCGGGCGACCGCACCTCGACGACCACCACCGGCACCACACCGACCTCGGCGGACGACCACCAGCCGGCCGCGGGCCGATCCTCCGTGGGCCGGACCCTCGGCGCTCCTGACGCAACGGCGCGCAGTCGCTCGTGACCCTCTGGTCGCCCCGGTGCGTCGTCCGGGTGGTGCTTCCCCAGTGCCCTCGGCAAGCGCTTGCTCGGGCGAGGACTGTCGGACCCCCTCCGTAGGTTCGGGGGCATGGCAGCGGGGGTCGGCGAGGTCGAGCGTGACGTCCCGGTCTGCGCTGCGGCCGCGACGCTGCGTGCCGTCGACACCCTGCTCGACGAGCTCCCGCTCGGCACCTCCGCACCGACCGGCGCGTCGCCGTCGACCAGTGACGGGCTGTGGCGCGTCCCCACCGGCGAGCTCGCGTCGCTCGCGACGACCGCCCTCGCCCTGCGCACGCGCCTGGAGGCGGTGCTGCTCGCCGTCGTGCGGGAGGCCGACGTGCGGGGGCTGCACGCCGCGCTGGGCGCGGCCTCGACCGCGCAGTGGCTGGCGCAGACCGCGCGCTGGGAGCCCGCCGAGGCCCGGGGGTTCGTCGCCGACGCCGCTGCCCTGTCGGCCGGGCTCGCCGCGACCGGTACGGCGGTCCCGCGCCTCGCGCTGGTGGCGGCGGACCAGGACGCACCGGACGAGGACGCACCGGGCGTGGACGGGCCTGACGACCTGGCCGCGGCACCGGCCGCGTCTCCCACGCCCGGGCCGCTGCCGGCCCCGGGGAGCGCCGTCGGCGCCGAGGTGGCCGCGGGCCGCGTCGACCGGGGCCGCGCCGGTGCCGTCCTGCGGGCGCTGGCCCTGCTGCCGCACGACGCGAGCGCGCTCGAGCGCGCCGAGGCGGAGGCGGTGCTGGCCGGCTGCGCGCGCGACCTGACGGCTCGCCAGGTGGGCCGGGCCGGTCGCCGCCTGGCCGAGGCCCTCGCGGCCCGCCGGGCCGACACGGACGACCCCGCCGAGGCGGCGGCCGTCGAGGACGAGGAGCGGCGGGCGGCCCGGCAGGCCGAGCAGCGGGCGAGCGAGCTCTACGAGGAGCGCCAGGTCTGGTGGCGCGAGCGGACCGACAGCGCCGTCGAGGGCGGCTTCCGCCTCGACCCGGTCACCGCCGCCCCGCTCGTCGCCCTCCTCGACGCGGCGGCCCGGCGGCCGGACGACCCGGTGCGCGCCGTCGGGGACGGGCACGCCCACGACGACGGGCACGCCCACGACGACGGGCACGCCCACGACGGGCACACCGGCCACCGGGACGAGGCGATCGAGCATCCTGGCGGACGGAGGCGCGACGACCGGGACGACTGGCTGCACGATGCGACGGACGACCAGCCGGACGACCACGACCCGCCAGGACTCCTCGCGGCCACCGGGTCCGCACCGCGCCAGGCCCCGGACGACGCCGGCCCCCCTGCAGCACCGTGCGAGCGACCGGAGGAGGGGCCGGCTGCACGTGCTGCCGACGTGCCGCCCGACCGGCGGACCCGCGCCCAGCGCGCCGCGGACGCGCTCGCGCAGCTGTGCACCTACGCCCTCGCCGGGCAGGTCGGCGGCTTCCTCCTGCCGTCCGAGGCCACCCGTCACCCGCAGGTCACCCTCACCGTCGACCTCGAGCGCCTGCGGCGAGGCCTGGCCGGGGCCGGGACGCTCGACGCGCTGCCGAGCGGCAGCGGCGCGGCCGACCTCACACCGGCCCAGGTGCGGGCCCTCGCCTGCGACGCGGACGTCGTGCCGGCGCTCATGGGCGGGCCGTCGCAGCCGCTGGACCTCGGCCGCTCCCGACGGCTCGCGAGCAGGGCGCAGCGCACGGCGCTCGCGCTGCGCGACCGCGGCTGCGTGGTGCCGGGCTGCCCCGTCCCCGCGGCCGGTTGCATCGCCCACCACCTGCAGGAGTGGGGCCAGCAAGGGCGCACCGACCTGGCCAACCTCGCGCTGCTCTGCCCGGCGCACCACACCCAGGTCCACCTGCAGGGCTGGTCGCTCGAGGTGACGGCCACCGGCGTCGTCGAGGTCGTGCCGCCGCGCTGGGTCGACCCCGACCAGCGGCCCCGCCGGCACGAGCGCCACCTCGTCCGTGCCCTGCGTCGCTGACCCCCCCGGCGCAGCCCTCGGAGCCGCGCCCGCCGGAGCCGCACCCAACAAGCCGCGCCCGCCGGAGCCGCGCCCGCCCCAGCCGCGCCCGCCCCAGCCGCGCCCGCCAGGGCCGCGCTGATCTGATCCGCGCTACCTGATCACCGACCGGCGAGTGCACCGGTCCGACCCGCGCCGAGCCGATCCGCGCGCGCCGGACCCGACGGCGACGACCCGCGGCCCCGCGCCCGGCCGTGCGCCCCTCCGCGTCCTCAGCGCACGAGCCGCCGGAGGGCGAGGCGGGCGAGGGGAGCGTACGCGGCGATGACCGGCCATGGGCCGTGCAGCACCAGCCAGGTGCTGCTCCCGCCGCCCTCGGCGGGCTCGACGCCGTGCTGCAGGTGCAGGGGCAGGACGCGCGGGCCGACGGTCCAGGACCAGGTCCGGCCGGGCTCGTCGACGTCGGTGACCGTGAAGGGCAGGCGCACCGCGACCGGCGAGGGCACCGCGGCGACCACGCTGCCGCGCGCCCCGGCGACCAGGCGCGGGGCGTCGCACTCGACCGCGCGGATCTGCGGGGCCCAGGTGGACCAGAGGGCGGGGCGGGCGTACCGCTCCCACGCCACGTCCGGCGCCTGGGGACCGCTCGCCCCGACGCGCAGCGAGCCCCGTACGACGCCCACCGCGCCTCCCCCCGCCCGGGCCCCGTGCCCGGACCGCCGGCGCCCAGCCTGCCGCAGGACGCCCGGCCCGACCAGCCGCGGGTCGTGGTGCAGGATGGCGCCGTGGACCTGGGGCTCACTGGACGCGTCGTCATCGTCACCGGCGGTTCGCGCGGCCTCGGCCACGCCACGGCGCGGGTCCTCGTCGCCGAGGGGGCGCGTGTGGTGCTCTGCGGGCGCGACGAGGAGCGGGCGGCCGCGGCGGCCGCCGAGCTCGGCGGGCCGGAGCAGGCGCTCGGCGTAGCCGCCGACCTCGCCGAGCCGGGCGTCGCGGAGCGGCTCGTCGCTGCGGCCCACGGGCGGTACGGCCGCCTCGACGGCGCGCTCGTCAGCGTCGGCGGACCCCCACCGGGCCCCACGAGCGCCCTCGACGACGACGTCTGGCGGCGCGCCTTCGAGACGCAGTTCCTCGGGCCCCTGCGCGTCGTGCGCGCCGTCGCGCGCCAAGCCGGCGACGAGGGCGGCTCGATCGCCCTCGTCCTGTCCAGCTCGGTGCGCGTGCCCATCGAGGGCCTCGGCGCGTCGAACGGGCTGCGCCCCGGCCTCGCCATGGTCGCCAAGGAGCTCGCCGAGGAGCTCGGCCCGCGGGGCGTGCGGGTCAACGGGCTGCTCCCCGGGCGCGTCGACACCGAGCGGGTGCGCGAGCTCGACGCCGCCACCGGTCGGCCCGCCGGCGCCCGGCGCGAGCGCGAGGCGGCCGTGCCGCTGCGCCGGTACGGCACCCCGGAGGAGTTCGGCCGGGTCGCGGCGTTCGCGCTCTCCCCCGCCGCGTCCTACCTGACCGGCGTCATGCTCCCGGTCGACGGCGGGGCCACGCCCGGGCTCTGAGCCGCACCGGCGCCCCCGGCGCCGTGCCGCCCGGCCCCGTCGGCGCCGGCCCCGTCGACCACCTCGGCCCCGGCTCCGTCCGGACCGTGCAGCGTGTCCTGCTGCCCGGCGAACTGGGTGCGGTAGAGCTCGGCGTACAGCCCGCCGCGGGCCAGCAGCTGCTCGTGCCGCCCGCGCTCGGCGATCCGCCCGCGCTCCACGACGAGGATCTCGTCCGCCTCGCGGACGGTGGAGAGCCGGTGCGCGATGACGAGGGCGGTCCGCCCGACCAGGGCGGTGCGCAGCGCGCGCTGCACGAGCGCCTCGGACTCGGAGTCCAGGTGGGCCGTGGCCTCGTCGAGCACGACGACGCGCGGCGCCTTGAGCAGCAGCCGGGCGATGGCCAGGCGCTGCTTCTCCCCGCCGGAGAGCCGGTGGCCCCGGTCCCCGACGACCGTGTCGAACCCCTCGGGCAGCGACTCGACGAGGTCGAGGATCTGCGCGGCGCGGCAGGCGGCCCGCAGCTCCTCCTCGGTGGCGCCCGGGCGGGCGTACAGCAGGTTGGCGCGCACCGTGTCGTGGAAGAGGTGCGCGTCCTGCGTCACCACGCCGACCGCGTCGTGCAGCGACGCGAGCGTCACGTCGCGCACGTCCTCGCCGGCGACCCGGACCGCCCCGCCGGTGACGTCGTACAGCCGCGACACGAGCCCGGTGATGGTCGTCTTGCCGGCACCGGACGGGCCGACGAGGGCGACGGTGCGCCCGGCGCCCACGGCGAACGACACGCCGTGCAGCACCTCCGTCGACGGCGTCGCGTCGAGCACCGCGACCGACTCCAGCGACGCGAGCGACACCTCGTCCGCCGCCGGGTACCGGAAGCGCACGTCGTCGAACTCGACGGTGGCCGGCCCCGTGGGCAGCGGGCGCGCGCCGGGTCGCTCGGCGACCATCGGCGGCAGGTCGAGCACCTCGAACACCCGCTCGAAGCTCACCAGGGCCGTCATGACGTCGACGTGGACGTTCGACAGGGCGGTGAGCGGGCCGTAGAGCCGCGTGAGCAGGGCGCTGAGCGCCACGAGCGTGCCCACCTGCAGCGTGCCGCCGATCGCCAGGAGGCCGCCCACGCCGTACACGACCGCCGTCGCCAGTGACGCGACGAGCGTGAGGGCGGTGAAGAAGACGCGGGCGTACATCGCCTGGGTGACGCCGATGTCGCGCACCCGGGCCGCCTTGGCCGAGAAGCGGTCGGCCTCCTCCGACATGCGCCCGAAGAGCTTGACGAGCAGGGCGCCGGAGACGTTGAACCGCTCGGTCATCGTCTGGCTCATCTCGGCGTTGAGCTGCATCGCCTCGCGGCTGATGGCCGCCAGCCGGCGCCCGACGCGCTTGGCCGGCAGCACGAACACCGGCAGGAGCAGCAGCGCGACGAGAGTGATCTGCCAGGAGAGCAGCAGCATCGTCGCGACGACGAGCACGAGGCTCACGACGTTCGACACCGTCGAGGACAGCGTCGTGGTGAACGCCTGCTGGGCGCCGATGACGTCGGTGTTGAGCCGCGACACCAGCGAGCCGGTCTGGGTGCGGGTGAAGAAGGCGACCGGCATCCGCTGCACGTGGTCGAACACCTGCGTGCGCAGGTCGAAGATCAGCGACTCCCCCACCCGCGCGGTGAACCAGCGCTGGGTGAGCGAGAGGGCCGCGTCGACGACCGCGAGCAGCGCGATGCCGAGCGCGACGAGCACGACGAGGCGGCGGTCGCCCTCCGCGACGCCCTGGTCGATGATCACCTTGAACAGCAGCGGCGTCGCCACGACGATGAGCGCGTCCGCCACGACCAGCGCGAGCAGCGCGGCCACCTGGCGGCGGTAGGGCCGTGCGAAGCGCAGGATCCGCCGGGCGGTGCCCGGCGCGAGCCGCTGGCGCGCCACCGCCTCGTCGCGGGTGAACGAGCGCAGGGTGCGGGCACCGCTCATGGATCCCGGGTTCACGCTGCGGGGCCTCCTGCCGGTCGACGACGGCCCCCGCGACGGGGGCGTCCGGGGGCGTCAACCCCGTACCCCGCCGCGCCCTTCCGCACGGCCGTCCGCCCTGGGCGTACGACGGCCCCCGCCCGGCGGTGCGGGACGGGGGCCGTGGGGGTGCTCCGGCTCAGGCGCCGGTGGCCCGCCCGCGCGTGGCGCCCCCGCGCCCGCGCAGCTGCGTGCCCGACTCGCTGAGGATCCGGTGCACGAACCCGTACGAGCGGCCGGTCTCCTCGGCGAGGGCCCGGATGCTCGTCCCGGAGGCGTACTTCTCCTGGAGCTCGCCGGCGAGGCGGCTGCGGTCGTCGCCCGTCACGCGGGCACCCTTCTTGACGGTGTCGGCCACGCTCGCGTCTCCTTCGCACCTCGTCGGACGTCGGGTCCCGGTCTGACCCGTCGGGCGCCGCGCGACAGTGGCGCCCTTGCGGCCCATGATCGGTCAGTGGGGCACGACCGGCCACCCGGCGCGCGGCGGGCCGCGCACCGTCGGCCCCGTCACGGCGGCGTCGACAGCGCGACGCCGCAGGTCAGCGGGTGGTCGACCGGGTGTGTGTGGCACGCGTCACACCGGCTCGAGGACCACCACCACGTTGCTGTCCCAGCCGCCGCGGTCGCGGTCGTACGACCCGCCGCACGTCACGACGACGAGCCGCTCCGGCCCCCGGGCGGTGAAGAGCCGCTCGGCCGGCAGCCGCTCCTTGACGAACGTGCGGACGGCGACGACCTCGTACGACCGCTCCCCCGCCCCGCCCTGGACCCGCCGGCCGCCGAGCTCGGCGCGGTCGCCCGGGCGGAGGTCGACGACGCGCGCGAGCGGGCCGCGGCCGTACCGGGCGCTGTCCACGTGCCCCACGAGCACGGCGCTGCCGACGCCGCTGCCCGGGCGGGCGCCGTCGCGCCACCAGCCGACGACGTCCGGGTCCTCCGGGACGTCGAGCACGCCGGCGCCGGCGGCCACCGGCACGACGGGCTGGTCCACGTCCACCGCCGGGAGCACGAGGCGCTCCGGCACGAACGCCGCGGACGGCGGCGCGAACGGCGTGGCCCGCACCGGCCGCGGCGCCCGCGACGGGGCCGGGGCCCGTGGGCTCGCGGTGGCGGTGACCACCGGCTCGGGCGCGGCGCTCGGCACGGGCGCGGGCAGCGCGCCCACGTCCGCGCGCACCTGCGCGCCCGAGCCGGCCCAGAGCCCGAGCCCGCTCACGAGCAGGGCCGCGCCGCCGGCGAGACCCGCGAGGTCCCGCCGGCGGACGCGGCCGCTCCGGCGTCGCACGGTCAGCGGCGCGCGACCCGCACCGCGGCGCCGCCGAGGACGAGGGCGCCGAGCCCGGCGAGGGCCAGGTAGCCGTAGGGGGCGGGGGCGCTGGAGCCGTCGCCCGCCGGCACCTCGCCCGGCGCGCCGCCCTCGCCCGTGTCGATGGTCTGGGTCAGCAGCGCGTAGCCGTTCTCGCCGTCGCCGACCGCGTAGGCGAAGTACGCCACGCCCGGCTCGAGCGCGAGGCCCTCGGCCGACAGGCCCGGCACCGCCGAGCCGCCCGCCTGCACCTCGACGTCGACGGTGCCCGCCGGGACCTCCGCGGACTGCTCGGCGAGCGGCTCGAGGCCGGAGAACGCCGGCGCGCCGTTGACGAGCACGTCGACCGCGGGCGCGTCCGCGGTGTGGCGGGCGGTGACGCGGGCCGAGCCGTCCTCCGGCGCGCTGGTGTCGTTGACGAAGACGGCCAGGTTGGGGGTGCCGCCGGCGGCGTTGGCCACCACGCTGGCGTTCGCCCCCGCGGGCACCTCGACGCCCTCGGCCGTGATGATCGCGGCGGAGGTGTCCTCGGCGTCCGGCGCGGTGACGTAGAGGTCGTACGTGCCGGCCGGCACGGAGACCGTCTCGAGGTCCTGGTACGCGAAGTCGTCCAGGAGCACCTCCTCGCCGGCCCAGACGTCGACGGTCGCGGCGTCCGGGAGCGCGACGCCGTGAATCACGGTGACCGTCGCGTCGCCGGACGAGGACGCGACGGCGGGCAGGGCACCGAGGCCGAGCGCGGCGGTGCCGGCTGCGGCGGCGAGGGCGAGGGTGCTGGTCCTGCGGAGCATGCGGGTCTCCTCAGAGTCGGCCGGCGGGTCGCCGGGGCTGCAGCGGCCCCCGGGGCGGGTGCCGCACACCCCCTCTTCCGCCCGGGTGCGCCCGGCGGATGCACCGGTTGCACAACCCGTGGCGCGGAACCGGTCGCACCGCTCAGGCGAGCGACACCAGGTCCGCGTACTCCGGGTTCCACAGGTCCTCGACGCCGTCGGGGAGCAGCACGACGCGCTCGGGGTCGAGGGCCTCGACGGCGCCCTCGTCGTGGGTCACCAGGACGACCGCCCCCTCGTACGAGCGCAGCGCCCCGAGGATCTCCTCGCGGCTCGCCGGGTCGAGGTTGTTCGTCGGCTCGTCGAGCAGCAGCACGTTGGCGCTGGACACGACGAGCGTGGCGAGCGCGAGGCGCGTCTTCTCCCCGCCGGAGAGGACCCGCGCCGGCTTGTCGACGTCGTCGCCGCTGAAGAGGAACGACCCCAGCGTGCGCCGCGCCTCGACCTCGGGCAGGTCGGGCGCCGCGCTGCGCATGTTCTCCAGCACGGTGCGCTCCGGGTCGAGCGTCTCGTGCTCCTGCGCGTAGTAGCCGAGCTTGAGCCCGTGCCCGGGCTCGACGCCGCCGGTGTCGGGGCGCTCCACCCCGCCGAGCAGGCGCAGCAGGGTCGTCTTGCCCGCGCCGTTCAGCCCCAGGATCACCACGCGCGAGCCGCGGTCGATCGCCAGGTCGACGTCGGTGAAGATCTCCAGCGACCCGTACGACTTGCTGAGGCCGCTGGCCATGAGCGGGGTCCTCCCGCAGGGGGCGGGCTTGGGGAAGCGCAGCTTGGCCACCTTGTCGTGCGCGCGGACCTCCTCCAGGCCCGAGAGCAGCCGCTCGGCCCGCCGGGCCATGTTCTGCGCGGCGACGGTCTTGGTGGCCTTGGCCCGCATCTTGTCCGACTGCGCCATGAGCGCGGCCGCCTTCTTCTCCGCGTTGGCGCGCTCGCGGTGCCGGCGCCGCTCGTCGGTCTCGCGCTGCTGGAGGTACGCCTTCCAGCCCATGTTGTAGACGTCGATGACCGACCGGTTGGCGTCGAGGTAGAACACCCGGTTGACGCACTTCTCGACGAGGTCGACGTCGTGGCTGATCACCACGAAGCCGCCCCTGTACGCCATGAGGTAGTCGCGCAGCCACACGATCGAGTCGGCGTCGAGGTGGTTCGTCGGCTCGTCGAGCAGCAGCGTCTGCGCGTCGCTGAAGAGGATCCGCGCCAGCTCCACGCGCCGGCGCTGGCCGCCGGAGAGCGTGTGCAGCGGCTGCTCGAGGACCCGGTCGGGCAGGCCGAGGCTGGAGGAGATGGTGGCGGCCTCGGACTCCGCGGCGTAGCCGCCCTTGGCCAGGAACTCCGCCTCGAGCCGCGCGTACCGCCCCATCGCACGGTCGTGCGTCTCGGGGTCGACGCTGGCCATCTCGCCCTCGGTGCGGCGCATCCGCGCGATCACCTCGTCGAGCCCGCGGGCGGACAGGATGCGGTCGCGGGCCAGCACGTCGAGGTCCCCGGTGCGCGGGTCCTGCGGAAGGTAGCCGACCTCGCCGGAGCGCGTGATGGACCCGGCGACCGGCTGGCCCTCCCCGGCGAGGCAGCGGGTGAGCGTGGTCTTGCCGGCGCCGTTGCGCCCGACGAGGCCGACGCGGTCACCGGGCGCGACGCGGAAGGTCGCCCCGGACAGCAGGATGCGGGCGCCGGCGCGCAGCTCGACGTCGTGGGCGGTGATCACAGGTCTCTCCGTGGGGCTGGCGGGCGGGTCGTGGCGGGCCGCGCCGGCCTACGTGCAGGAGGACATGCGCGCCAGTCTACGGGCCGGGAGCGGCCGGGCCGGCGCGCTCGGGACGCACGGGGCGCGCACCCGGAGGGTGGTCGCGGCCCCGGCGCGGGTACCGCTGGTGCCGTGGACTTCGACGACAGGCGGGTGGACGTCGGCGGCGTGCAGGACCGGCGGGGCGGCGGGCTGCGGGGCGGCGGGCTGCGGGGCGGCGGGCTGCGGGGCGGCGGGCTGCGCCGCGGGGGCCGGGGCGTCCCCGTCGCGGTGGGTGGCGGCGGGCTCGGGGTGGTCGGGCTGCTGCTGGTGCTCGCCGTGAACCTCCTGGGCGGTGGCGGCGGGGCCGGCGGCGGCGGGTTCGACCTGTCGCAGGTCCAGCCGGGCGTGCTGGGCAGCGGTCCGCTGGCCGGCGGCGAGAGCACGGCGGAGCTCGAGGAGCGCTGCAACGGCGAGGGCGCGCTGGAGCGCTACGCCGACTGCTTCGTCATCAAGGTCTCGAACGAGGTCGACGAGGTCTGGACCGAGGAGCTGCCGGCGGCCACCGGCGTGGACTACCGCCCGCCGTCGCTGGTGTTCTTCTCGGGCGGCACCAGCACCGGCTGCGGCGGGGCGTCCTCCGAGGTCGGGCCGTTCTACTGCCCGCCCGACGAGGCGATCTTCCTCGACCTGGACTTCCTCGACCAGCTGCAGGCGCAGTTCGGTGCGGAGGGCCGCTACGCGACGGCGTACATCGTGGCCCACGAGGCGGGCCACCACCTGCAGACCCTCCTCGGGACCGAGCGGCAGGTGCGGGCCGCGCAGCAGGCCGGCCCCGACCGGCGGAACGCCCTGTCCGTGGCCCTGGAGCTGCAGGCCGACTGCTACGCGGGGGTGTGGGGGCGCCAGGCGGACGACCGCGGCAACCTCAGCGTCACCGGGGCCGAGGTGGACCAGGCGCTGCGCGCGGCGGCCGCGGTCGGCGACGACCGCATCCAGCAGCGCACGCAGGGCCGGGTCGACCCGGAGTCGTGGACGCACGGGTCGGCCGAGCAGCGCCGCTCGTGGTACGAGCGCGGCTTCACGACCGGCGACCCCGCCGCCTGCGACACCTTCGCGCGCTGAGGCGGCTCAGCGCCGGCGGGCCAGCCGGACCCGCAGCTCGACGAGGTCGTCCTCGACGCGGCGGAGCAGGTGCTCGCGCAGCTCCCCGTGCTCGGTGGCGCGCGCCTCGCGCACCTGCTCGACCATGCGCCGCAGCGCGGCGTCCTCGGCCGGCGCGGGGCGCGCGGGACCGCCGGGCAGCGGCGGGCCCGGGCGGCGGTGCGACCCGGGCGGGCCCTGCGGGCCGGGCAGCCCCGAGCGCAGCGCTCCGCCGACGGCGCGGCCCAGCACCGGCAGGACCACGAGCAGCAGCACGAGCACGCCGAGGATCCCGCCGAGCAGCAGCGTCAGGGCCGGGGCCACGGGCCCAGCGTACGCGCGCGGGCCCCGCGGCGGCAGGGGTCGGCGACCCCCCGCTCACCTGTTCCTGGTAATGATTGTCACCTGCACCAGGAGAGGAGCGCTCGTGCCCGACCGACCCGTCCCCGTCGTCCCGCTGGCCACCGTCGACCCGCTGCTGCGCGACGCCGCGGCCGGTGCGCTGCTGCTCGACGTGCCCGGCGCCGTGGTCGTGCGGCACGACCTCGCCGACGGGGCGCTGCGCCGCGTCGTGCACGACCTGGGCGGCGTCCGGGAGGACGTCGTGCGCCCGCTGGAGCACGCCTGCCTCGGGTGCGCCCTGCGCGAGGACGTCCTGCCCACCCTGGACCGGGTGGCGCCCGGCGCGCGCGCCGTCGTGCTCGCGCTGCCCGTCGGGGCCGGGCCCCGGCCGGTGCTCGCCGCGCTGCGACCTAGGGGCCGCGGGGGCGCGCGGCGCGCCTGGCGCGGTGCGGCGCTCGTCACGGCCGTCGACCCCCACGGGCTCGTGGACGACCTGCTCGGCGACGACCTGCTCGCCGAGCGCGGCCTCGCCCTGGCCGCCGACGACCGCCGCGGCGTCGGCGAGGCCCTCGCGCAGCAGGTGGAGGCGGCCGGTGCGCTGCTGCTCCCCCGCCCGGCGCCGCCACGGGCCGACGCCCTCCTGGAGCACCTCGCGCCGGCGGCGCGCCGGGCCCTGCTGCACGCCTGCGGTGCCGGCGACCTGCTCGCCGCGTCCCCGGACCCGGCCGCCCTGCGCGGCGACGAGCTGCCCCGCTCGGTCCCGGCGCCGCGCGACGGGGTGAGCACGCTCGACCTGCGCTCGCACCGGCCGCTGCACCCGGAGCGGCTGCGCGAGGAGCTCGAGGCGCTCGGCGGCGGTCCGGTGCGCGGGCGCGGGCGCCTGCGGCTCGCCAGCCGGCCCGGCACCGCCGTGGCCTGGGACGGCGCCGGCGGCCAGCTCAGCATCGGCAGCGTGCCCGCCGGGGCCGGCCCGGCGACGGGGTCGCGGCTCCTGCTCACCGGCGTGGACCTCGACGCGGTGGCGCTGGCCACGGCGTTCGGGCGGACCCCGCTCACCGACGCCGAGCTGGCGCTCGGCACCGCCTGGTGGAGCACCCGCGAGGACGGGTACGGCCCGTGGCTCGGCGAGCAGGAGGGGGTCAGGTGAGCCCGCGCCCGTCCGGCGAGGCGCAGCCGGCCGGCGACGGGGCCGGCAGCGGGGCCGCCGGACGCGCGCAGCGGCGGGCGTACCGGCACGCGCCGAGCGGGCGCGACGGCCCGCTCGTGGGGGTGTGCGGCGGCGCGCGGTGCGCCGGGCTGCGCCGGCTCGCCCCCGGGCCGCTGGACGAGCTCGCCGACGCGGTGCGGGCCACCCCCGGCGCGGTCCTGCTGCGGGCGGACTGCCCGGGGGCGTGCGCCCTCGGCGTCGTCGGCGTCGTCGCCCGCCGCGACGGCGCCACCGGGCGTCCCGGTGCGCCGCTGTGGCTCTCGTGCCTCGACCGCCCCGCGCTCGCCGCCGCGCTCGTGGCGTGGGTGCGCGCCGGGGGCCCCGCCGACGGCGCCCGCCCCGGGGCCGACGTCCCCGACGCGCTGCGCGCGGCGGTCGTCAGCGCCCCGGCGCCCCGTCCCGCGTGACGCGCGAGGGGGCTGCGGTGCCGGGCGCCACGGCGACGGGCGCCACGGCGACGGGCGTCACGGCGCCGGCGGCCCGTCGCGCAGCACGTCGTGCACCCGCACCGGCACCGCGCGGGCCGTGGCGAGCGCGTCGCGCAGGACGTCGAGCCGCGGGTCGGGCACGTCGAGCACCCGCTCCGCCACGAGCGGGCGCAGCGGCGCCAGGCGCGGGTCGGCGAGCACCTCCCCGACGAGGGGGCGGTCGCCCCCGGTGACCAGCAGGTCGTACGCGGCGGGCAGCAGCAGGCGCGCGGCGAGGTCGGCGGCCGCGCCGGCGAGCTCGCGGGCCTGCCCCTCCCGGCGTCGGGCGAAGCGCTGCTGCGACCAGCCGCCGGCGGCCGTGCGGCCCTGCACGCGCCGGCGCCCCACCTTCGAGGCCACGAGCCGGGGGCCGTCGGCGACCCCCGCGGCGAAGCCGCCGCGGCGCACCAGCAGCAGCCCGAGCCGCGCGGGCGGTGGGTCGCCGACGACCGCCCACGAGCCGTCGCCCGCGACCCACCGCCCGTCCCGCGGCGCCGCCCCGCCGTGCCGCTCGGCGAAGGTCGCCAGCCAGCGCTCGAGGCGCTCCGGGGCGACGTGCACCGGCCGGCCCGGCGCGCCGGGCGGCCCGGGCGGGGTCAGCGCCCGCTCAGACGTTGAAGCCGAGGGCACGCAGCTGCTCGCGGCCGTCCTCGGTGATCTTGTCCGGGCCCCACGGCGGCATCCAGACCCAGTTGATCCGGACCTCGTCGACCAGGCCGTCGAGGGCGGAGTTCGTCTGGTCCTCGATGACGTCGGTCAGCGGGCAGGCCGCGGACGTCAGGGTCATGTCGAGCGTGACGGTGCGGTCGCCCGGCAGCGTCACGCCGTAGAGCAGGCCCAGGTCGACGACGTTGATCCCGAGCTCGGGGTCGACGACGTCGCGCATGGCCTCCTCGATGTCGCCCACGTCGACGGGGCGGTCGGTCACGTCGGTCATGCTGTGCTCCCCTCGCTGGTTCCGGTGGCCCGGCCGACGGCGTCCTTCCACGCCATCCAGCCGAGCAGGGCGCACTTCACGCGCGCCGGGTAGCGCGAGACGCCCGCGAACGCCACGGCGTCCTCGAGCACCTCCTCGTCGGGCTCGACCCGGCCGCGGGACTGCAGCAGGGCGAGGAACGCCTCGCCCTTCGCCAGCCCCTCGGCGAGCGGGCGCCCGACGACCAGGTCCGTCATCACCGACGTCGAGGCCTGGCTGATCGAGCAGCCCTCGCCCTCGTACGACACGTCGGTGACGACGTCGCCGTCGAGGCGGACCCGCAGGGTCACCTCGTCGCCGCACGTCGGGTTCACGTGGTGCACCTGCGCGTCGTACGGGTCGCGCAGGCCGCGGCGGTGCGGGTTGCGGTAGTGGTCCAGGATCAGGTCCTGGTACAAGGCCTCGACGCTCATCGTGCGCACCTCATCGCCGGAAGAACGCCGTGACCCGCTCGAGGCCTTCCCCGAGGGCGTCGACCTCCTGCGGCGTCGTGTAGACGTGGAACGAGGCCCGCGTGGTGGCGGGCACGCCGAAGCGCGCGCACGTCGGCGCCGCGCAGTGGTGGCCCACCCGCACGGCGATCCCCAGGTCGTCGAGGACCTGCCCGACGTCGTGCGCGTGCACGCCGTCCACGACGAAGGACACCGCTCCCCCGCGCTCCTCGACCGAGTCCGGCCCGATGACCCGCACCCCGTCGACGCGGTGCAGGACGTCGAGGCAGCGCGCGGTGAGCTCGTGCTCGTGCGCGCGCACGGCGTCCATGCCCAGCGCGGAGAGGTAGTCGCAGGCCGCGCCCAGCCCGACCGCCTGCGCGGCCATCGGCGTGCCGGCCTCGAAGCGCTGCGGCGGCGGGGCGTACGTCGAGCCCTCCATCCGCACCAGCTCGATCATCGACCCGCCGGTGAGGAACGGCGGCATGGCGGCCAGCAGGTCGTACCGGCCCCAGAGCACCCCGACCCCGGTGGGGCCGAGCATCTTGTGCCCGCTGAACGCGGCGAAGTCGACGTCGAGGGCGGCGACGTCGACCGGCATGTGCGGCACGGACTGGCAGGCGTCGAGCACGACGAGCGCGCCGACCTCCCGCGCCCGCGCCACGAGCCGGTCCACCGGGTTGACCGTGCCGAGGATGTTCGACTGGTGCACGAACGCCAGCACCTTCGTGCTCGCGTCGACGACCTCGTCGAGCCGCGACAGGTCGAGCCGGCCCTCGTCGGTGAGGCCGAGCCAGCGCAGCGTGGCCCCCGTGCGCCGGCACAGCTCCTGCCACGGCACGAGGTTGGCGTGGTGCTCCATCTCGGTGACCACGACGGAGTCGCCGGGTCCCACGACCAGGCGCGGGTCGGTGCCGCCCCCCAGCGTCGCCCCGCCGAGCGCGTACGCAACGAGGTTGATCGCCTCGGTCGCGTTCTTGCTGAACACGACCTCCTCGGGCCGGCCCCCGACGAACGCGGCGACGGTCGCGCGGGCGCCCTCGTACGCGTCGGTGGCCTCGTCGCCGAGCTGGTGCGCGCCGCGGTGGACGGCGGCGTTGCGCTGCTCGTCGAACGCGCGGACCGCGTCGAGCACCTGCCGCGGCTTCTGCGACGTGGCGCCGCTGTCGAGGTAGACCAGCGGGCGCCCGCCGCGCACCGTCCGGGCGAGCAGCGGGAAGTCGCCCCGCAGCGCGCCGGGGTCGATGCGCCGGGCCGGGCGCCCGGTGGCCACGGCCGTCACGCCGGCGCGCCCGCCCCGGCGCGGGAGACGAAGCGCTCGTACCCGTTGGCCTCGAGCTCGTCGGCCAGCTCCGGCCCGCCCTCCTCGGCGACGCGGCCGTCGACGAAGACGTGGACGAAGTCGGGGCTGATGTAGCGCAGGATCCGGGTGTAGTGGGTGATGAGCAGGACGCCCATCTCGCCGCCGGCCTTGGCGCGGTTGACGCCCTCGGACACGACCTTGAGCGCGTCGATGTCGAGCCCGGAGTCGGTCTCGTCGAGGATCGCCACGCGCGGCTTGAGCAGCTCGAGCTGCAGGATCTCGTGCCGCTTCTTCTCACCGCCGGAGAAGCCCTCGTTGAGGCTGCGCTCGGCGAACGACGGGTCGATCTGCAGCCCGCTCATCGCCTCCTTGACCTCCTTGACCCAGTGCCGCAGGGCCGGGGCCTCGCCGCGGGTCGCGGTGGCGGCGGTGCGCAGGAAGTTGGAGACGCTCACGCCGGGGACCTCGACCGGGTACTGCATCGCGAGGAACAGCCCGGCGCGGGCGCGCTCGTCGACGGACATCGCGAGGACGTCCTCGCCGTCGAGGGTGACCGAGCCGCCGGTGACGGTGTACTTCGGGTGGCCGGCGATGGAGTACGCCAGCGTGGACTTGCCGGAGCCGTTCGGCCCCATGATCGCGTGCGTCTGCCCGCTGCTCACCGTGAGGTCGACGCCGCGCAGGATCTCCTTGGCGCCGGCCTCGGTGTCGACGCTGACCCGCAGGCCGCGGATCTCGAGGGTGCTCATCTGTGCCTCTCTCCGTGTCTCGTGGTCAGGCGCCGGCGGTGGACAGCTCGGACTCGATCGCCGCCACGAGGCGCTCCTCGACGTCCGGCAGCCCGATCTGCTGCACGAGCTCGGCGAAGAAGCCGCGCACCACCAGGCGGCGGGCCTCGTCGAGCGGGATGCCCCGCGCCTGCAGGTAGAACAGCTGCTCGTCGTCGAACCGGCCGGTCGCGGACGCGTGCCCCGCGCCCTCGATCTCGCCGGTCTCGATCTCCAGGTTGGGGACCGAGTCGGCGCGGGCGCCGTCGGTGAGCAGCAGGTTGCGGTTGAGCTCGTACGTGCTCGTCGCCTCGGCCGCCGCCCGGATCAGGACGTCGCCGATCCACACCGCGTGCGCGTCGTCGCCCTGCAGCGCGCCCTTGTAGACGACGTTGCTGCGGCAGTGCGGCACCGCGTGGTCGACGAAGAGCCGGTGCTCGAGGTGCTGGCCGGCGTCGGCGAAGTAGAGGCCGAGCATCTCGACGTCACCGCCCGGGCCGTCGTACGCGGCGCTGGGCAGCACCCGCACGACCGCGCCGCCGAGCGTCGCGACGACGCTCTTGAGGGCGCCGTCGCGCCCGACGCGGGCGCGGTGCTGGGTCAGGTGCACGGCGTCGTCGTCCCAGTCGTGGATCGCCACGACGGTGAGCCGGGCGCCGTCGCCGACGCGCAGCTCGACGTTGTCCGCGTACGTCGCCGACCCCCGGTGGTCGAGGACCACCACGGCGCGGCTGAACGGCTGGGCGTCGACGAGCACGTGCCCGTACGCCGCCGCGTCCGCCCCCTGGCCGGTGAGCGTGACCACCGTCGCGCCCTCGGCCTCGAGCTCGCGCGGCACCGTGACGACGGTGGCGGTCTCGAACGACTCCCAGGCCAGGGCCGCGACGCGGTCCTCGGGGGCGCCCGCCGTGCCGAGGCGGGCGTCGTCGCGCCCGACCGTCTCGACCCGGACGCCCTGCGCCGCCTGGACGTCGACGAGGACCTTGCCGCCCGGGGCGGCCGAGCCGTCGTGCAGGCCGCGCAGGCGGTCCAGCGGGGTGAACCGCCAGTCCTCCTCGCGCCCGGTGGGGACCGGGAAGTCCGCGACGGCGAAGGAGGTCAGGCGGTCCGCGCGCGAGGCGTCGGGGGCCGTGCCGGCCCCGTGCGAGTGCTCGCGCACCGCCACGCCGCCCGGCGCGGGCGAGGTGAGGCCCTCGCGCTGCGCCGGGGCGACGGTGGTCTCGAGCGGGGTGCCCCCGCCCGTGGTGGACCCGCTGGTGGTGGACCCGGTGGTGGTGGACCCGGTGGTGGTAAACCCGGTGGTGGTGGACTCGGCCATCGTCAGCCCACGGCCCCTTCCATCTGCAGCTCGATGAGGCGGTTGAGCTCGAGGGCGTACTCCATGGGGAGCTCGCGCGCGATGGGCTCGACGAACCCGCGCACGATCATGGCCATGGCCTCGTCCTCGGTCATGCCGCGGCTCATGAGGTAGAAGAGCTGGTCGTCGGAGACCTTGGAGACCGTCGCCTCGTGGCCCATCGTCACGTCGTCCTCGCGGACGTCGACGTACGGGTAGGTGTCGGACCGGCTGACCTGGTCGACGAGCAGCGCGTCGCACTTCACCGTGGAGCGGCTGTGGTGCGCGCCCTCCTGGACCTGGACGAGCCCGCGGTACGACGTGCGCCCGCCGCCGCGCGCCACCGACTTCGACACGATCGTCGAGGAGGTGTGCGGGGCCGCGTGCACCATCTTGGCGCCCGCGTCCTGGTGCTGGCCCTCGCCGGCGAAGGCGATGGACAGCGTCTCGCCCTTGGCGTGCTCGCCGAGCAGCCAGACGGCCGGGTACTTCATCGTCACCTTGGAGCCGAGGTTGCCGTCGACCCACTCCATCGTCGCGCCCTCGTGCGCCGCAGCGCGCTTGGTGACGAGGTTGTAGACGTTGTTCGACCAGTTCTGGATCGTCGTGTAGCGGACGCGGGCGCCCTTCTTGACGACGATCTCGACGACGGCCGAGTGCAGCGAGTCGGACTTGTAGATCGGCGCCGTGCAGCCCTCGACGTAGTGCACGTACGAGTCCTCGTCGGCGATGATCAGCGTCCGCTCGAACTGGCCCATGTTCTCGGTGTTGATCCGGAAGTAGGCCTGCAGCGGGATGTCGACGTGCACGCCCTTGGGGACGTAGATGAACGACCCGCCGGACCAGACGGCCGAGTTCAGCGCGGCGAACTTGTTGTCGCCCACCGGGATCACCGTGCCGAAGTACTCCTTGAAGAGCTCCGGGTGCTCCTTGAGCGCGGTGTCGGTGTCGAGGAAGATGACGCCCTTCTCCTCCAGGTCCTCGCGGATCTGGTGGTAGACGACCTCCGACTCGTACTGCGCCGCGACGCCCGCGACGAGGCGCTGCTTCTCGGCCTCGGGGATGCCCAGGCGGTCGTACGTGTTCTTGATGTCCTCGGGCAACTCGTCCCAGGACGTGGCCTGCTTCTCCGTGGAGCGCACGAAGTACTTGATGTTGTCGAAGTCGATGCCCTCGAGGTCCGAGCCCCAGGTCGGCATCGGCTTGCGGCCGAACAGGCGCAGGCCCTTGAGGCGGAACTGGAGCATCCACTCCGGCTCGCCCTTCTTCGCCGAGATGTCGCGCACGACCTCCTCGGACAGGCCGCGACGCGCGCTGGCGCCGGCCGCGTCCGAGTCGGCCCAGCCGTACTCGTACGTGCCCAGGCCCTCGAGCTCGGGGTGCGTGGTGGTCATGCCGTGGTCCTCCCGGTGGGGGTGGCGGTGGTGCTGGTGGTCGTACGGGTCGTGCTGGTCGGGCTGGTCTGGCTGGTCTGGCTGGTGGGGACGTGGGTGGTGCAGACGCCGTCGCCGTGCGCGATGGTCGCCAGCCGCTGGACGTGGGTGCCGAGCAGGCCCGAGAGCATCTCGGTCTCGGCCTCGCACAGCTGCGGGAACCGCTCGGCGACCGCGGCCACCGGGCAGTGGTGCTGGCACAGCTGGACCGCGCCGGTGCCCGTCGTGCGGGCCGAGGCGGCGTAGCCCTGCGCGCTCAGCGCGTCCGCGACGGCCGCGGCCCGCTCCCCCGCGGCCTCGCCGTCGTGCCCGTGCAGCGCCGGCACGAGCCGCTCGCGCAGGCCCGAGACGCGCTGGCGGGCGAACGCCTCGAGCGCGGCGTCGCCGCCCACGCCCGCGAGGAACTCCAGCGCGCTGGCGGCCAGGTCGTCGTACTCCTGCCCGAACGCGGACCGACCCCCGCGGGTGACCGCGAAGACGCGGGCCGGTCGCCCGCGCCCGCGGGGCCGGCGGTCCTCGCGCGGCTCGCGCGCCTCGAGCGTGCCGTCGGCGACGAGCGCGTCGAGGTGGCGGCGCACGGCGGCCGTCGTGAGGTCGAGGCGCTCGGCGAGCGCGGCGGCCGTCGAGGGCCCGTCCTCGAGGACGGCGCGGGCGACGCGACGACGGGTGGCGTGCTCGCCCGTCGCCTCCTGCGGGGAGGTGCCCCCCCTGCCGCTGTCGCTGCCCACGATTTCCACAACGCGAGTGTCACGTTATTGATGCCCGGGTCGCAAGCCGCGCCGCCGCCGGTCGCGGGCGCGCCGGCGTGGGGTGCGTCACGGAAGGCGACCCTCACCTGCGGCGCCGCCCCGCGGCGGGCGGCACGTCCTGCCCGCCGGACCTATCATCGGGCGCCATGGGTCTGCCCGCGGTCGAGGTCGTCGACCTCGTCAAGCGGTACGGCGCGGTCACCGCCGTCGACGGGCTGTCCCTCACCGTCGCCCGGGGGGCCGTCACCGCGGTCCTCGGCCCCAACGGGGCGGGCAAGACGACCACCGTCGAGTGCTGCGAGGGCTACCGCGCCCCGGACGCCGGCACCGTGCGGGTCCTCGGCCTCGACCCGGTGCGCGACGGGCACCGGCTGCGCCCCCGGGTGGGCGTCATGCTCCAGCAGGGCGGCGTCTACCCGTCCTCGCGCGGCACCGAGATGCTGCGCCACGTCGCCCGGCTGCACGCGCACCCCCTGGACGTCGACGCCCTCGTCGAGCGGCTGGGCCTCGGCGGGCTGGGGCGGACGCCGTACCGCCGGATGTCCGGCGGGCAGCAGCAGCGCCTCGCGCTCGCCCTCGCGGTCGTGGGCCGCCCCGAGCTCGTCTTCCTCGACGAGCCGACCGCCGGGCTCGACCCGCAGGCGCGCCGCGCCACCTGGGAGCTCGTCGAGGCGCTGCGCGCCGACGGGGTCGCCGTCGTGCTCACCACCCACCACATGGACGAGGCCGAGCGGCTCGCCGACCACGTCGTCGTCGTCGACCACGGCCGCGTCGTCGCCGAGGGCAGCCCCGCGGTGCTCACCACCACCGGCGCCGAGGACGCGCTGCGCTTCAGCGGGCCGCCCTCGCTCGACCTCGCCGGGCTGCTCCTCGCGCTGCCCGAGGGCTGCCGGGCCAGCGAGCCCGCCCGCGGCCAGTACCTCGTCGAGGGCCCGATGGGCCCGCAGCTGCTCGCCACCGTCACCGCGTGGTGCGCGGCGCACGGCGTCATGCCCGAGGGGCTCAGCGTCGGCCGGCGCACCCTCGAGGACGTCTTCCTCGAGCTCACCGGCCGGGAGCTGCGCGCGTGAGCCTCTCCTTCGTCCCGCGGCCCGGGGCGGCGCCGCTGCCCCGGCGCGTGCTCGCCCAGGCCGGGCTCGAGCTGCGGCTCCTGCTGCGCAACGGCGAGCAGCTGCTCATCACCCTCGTCATCCCGCTCGCCGCGCTGCTCGGGCTGGTCCTCACCACGGCGGTCGACCTGGGCCCCGGCGAGCGCGTCGAGGTCGCCCTGCCGGGCGTGCTGGCCCTCGCGGCGCTGTCCACCGCCTTCACCGGCCAGGCGATCGGCACGGGCTTCGAGCGCCGCTACGGCGTCCTCAAGCGCCTCGCGGCGTCCCCGCTGCCCAAGGCGGGGCTGGTGGCCGGCAAGACGCTCAGCGTCGTGGCCGTCGAGGTGCTCCAGGTCGTGCTGCTCGTCGGCGCGGCGCTCGCCCTCGGCTGGCAGGCGCGCGGGGAGCCGCTGCTCGCGGTGCTCCTGCTCGCCCTCGGCACCGCCGCCTTCTCCGGGCTCGCCCTGCTCATGGCCGGCACGCTGCGCGCGGAGGCGACGCTCGCCGTGGCCAACCTCGCGTACCTCGTCCTCGTGGCGGTCGGCGGCGTCGCGGTGCCGCTCGCGCAGTACCCCGAGGCGGTGCAGGGGCTGTTCGCGCTGACCCCGGTCGGAGCGCTCACCGAGGGCCTGCGCGCCGCGCTCGACGCCGGCGGGTCCGGCGCCACGGGCACGCCGTGGGGCCCGCTCGCGGTGCTCACCGCCTGGGCGGTGGCCGCGGTGGCCGCCGCCGCCCGGGCCTTCCGCTGGGAGTGACCCGCGGCGTCCGCGTGACCGCGAGTGACCATGAGCACGCCCGGGGAGACGCATCCGCGTGACCCCTCCGCGCCGAAACCCGGGTGTGAGCACCGCCGTGGCCACCAGCACCGGTAGCGTCCCCGTCGTGGTCGCTCCCGACGTGCTGAGCGACGCGGAGGTCGGGGCCGGCTTCTGCGCGGGCGACGAGGCGTGCCTGCGGGAGGCGTACGCCCGCTGGTCCGGGCTCGTGCACACCGTCGCCCTGCGCTCGCTGGGCGACCGCAGCGACGCCGAGGACGTCACCCAGCAGGTGTTCGTCGACGCGTGGCGGGGCCGGCTGCGGTACGACCCCGCGGCCTCCGCCCTGCCGGCCTGGCTGCTCGGCATCACCCGGCACAAGCTCGCCGACGCGCACGAGCGGCGCGCACGGGAGCGGCGCCTCGTCGACGCGGCCGCCGCGGTCGCGCCGGCGCTCGAGGTGCCCCCGCCCGTCGACGCCGTCGCGGACCGGGTGATCATCGAGGACGAGGTCGCGCGCCTCGGCCAGCCGCAGCGCAGCATCCTCGAGCTCGCCTTCTGGGGCGACCTCACGCACCGCCAGATCGCCGAGCAGCTCGACCTGCCGCTCGGCACCGTCAAGAGCCACGTCCGCCGCTCGCTCGAGCGGCTGCGCACCAGGTTGGAGGTCGACCGTGGTCCCCGGTGACGCGCACGTGCCGGTCGACCTGCTCGCCCTGCACGCCCTCGGCGAGGACGTCGAGGGCCTCGACGCGGCGCACCTCGCGGCGTGCCGCGCCTGCGGGGCGGAGCTGGCGTCGCTGCGCGGCGTGGTCGACGCCGCCCGGTCGGCCCCCGACGCGCGGGCGCGGCGCGTGGAGGAGCCGCCGGCCCGGGTGTGGGACGCCGTGGCCGCCGAGCTCGCCCTGGGCGCCGCGCCCGCGCGACCCGCCGGCGAGCGGGTGCCGCCCCCGCCGCCGGTCCTGCTCGGCGGGGCGCGCCCGGACGGGCGGGGCGTGCACGGGGACGCTGCCGCCGCGGGCGGGCACCGGGACCACGGGGACCACGGAGACCACCGCGACCACCTGGGCGTCGTGCGCCACCGGCGCCGTCCCGGCGGGGGCGGGGGCGGGCGGCGCGGGGTGGCCCGCAGCCGGGCCGCGCTGCTCGCGGTCGCCGCGGGCGTGGTCGGGGTGGTCGCCGGGGCCGGGGGCAGCGCGCTGCTGCGCGACGACCCGGGCGGGCCCGCCGCGCCGCCCGTGGCGGTCGAGGCCCGCGCCGAGCTCGCCCCGCTCCCCGAGCGCACCGGCACGGGCGAGGCGGTCCTCGAGCGCGGCGGCGACGGCCGGCGCCTCGTCGTCACCGCGTCGGGCCTGAGCACCGGCGACGGCTACACGGAGGTCTGGCTCCTCGACGCCGAGGCCGGCCGGCTCGTGTCCCTGGGCGTGCTCCAGGGCGGGTCGGGCTCCTTCCCGGTCCCCGAGTCCCTCGACATCGGCGACTACCCGCTCGTCGACCTGTCGCTGGAGCCGTTCGACGGGGACCCCGCGCACTCGAGCGACAGCATCGTCCGCGGCGAGCTGCGAGCGTGAGGTCCGCCACCGGGGCCGGTCCGGACGGGCCGGCCCCGGACGGGCGACCTACGATGACGAGGTGCCCGAGGAGCCCGTACCGGCCGTGACCAGGACGTCCCGCCTCGCCCCGCTGGGCGCCAGCGCGGTCGTGCGCCGCCTCGCCGTCGCCAACCTCGTCGCGCAGGTGGGGATCGTCGTCACCGGGGCCGCGGTGCGGCTCACCGGGTCGGGGCTCGGCTGCTCCACCTGGCCGCGCTGCGTCGACGAGTCCTGGACCCCCACCCCCGAGTACGGCGTCCACGGCGCCATCGAGTTCGGCAACCGGCTGCTGACGTACGTCCTCGCGGCCGTCGCCCTCGCCACCCTCGTCGCGGCCTGGCAGCACCGGCCGGTGCGCCGGGACTGGCGCCGCCTCGCCCTGCTGAGCTTCCTCGGGATCCCGGCGCAGGCCGTCATCGGCGGCATCACGGTGCTCACCCAACTCAACCCGTGGACGGTCGGGCTGCACTTCCTGGCCAGCTCGGTGCTCGTGGCGGTGTCGACGCTGCTCGTGCGGCGCACCCGCGACGGCGGTGGCCCGGCCCGCCCGCTCGTGCCGCGCCCGATGCTGCTGCTCGGCCGGGCCCAGCTCGGCGTGCTCGGCGCCGTCGTCGTCCTCGGCACCGTCGTCACCGGCAGCGGCCCGCACGCCGGCGACGCCGACGTGCCGCGCAACGGCCTGGACCCGGCCGCGGTGACCCAGCTGCACGCCGACGCCGTCTTCCTGCTCGTCGGCCTCACCGCCGCCACCCTCGTCGCGCTGCAAGCGCTCGGCGCCCCCGCCGCCGCCCGCCGCGCCTGGGCCTGGGTGCTCGGCGTGCAGCTCGGCCAGGGCGCGATCGGCTTCGTCCAGTACGCCACCGACCTGCCCGTCGCCCTCGTCGCCGCGCACATGCTCGGCTCCGCCCTGCTCGTCGTCGCCACGGTCCGCGCCCAGGACAGCCTGTCCGGCCGCGGCGCCGTCCCCGGGCCCGCGCCGCTGGACCTCGACGCCCCCGACCCCCTCGAGCGCCCCCTCACGGTGCCGCGGGCGCGCTGAGGCGCGCGGGCGGCCGTCGCGGGGACGCTCGCGGACTCGCCGGCCGCCGGTACGGACGGGCGCCCGCGACCGCCGGGACGGACCGCGGCACGGTCGCCGGGCTCGTACTCGCCGGTGCCGGGCACCCGGCGTCGGTCCCGGGTCGGCCCCCGGCGCACGCGCCTGCCCGGTTCGCGCACCCGACGGGCTGCCCGGGGACGGCGTGCCCCCCGCCTGCTCGCGCGACACGCCGTGCGCTGCAGGTGCGAAGCGGACAGGGCCTGCCCCGCGAGCGCGACCCGGGCCCCTGGAGGTCCTCGTACGGTCGCCGGCTGCAGGCCCGGTCAGCGCGGAGGGTGGACGGCGCGCGTCACCTCTCGTGGCGGAGGCCGTACGCGCGTGCGGACCGCCCGCGATTGCCTCCCTGCGCGCCCAGCGCCCGGCGTGTCGCGGCGGCTCGGCGATCACGCGCCGGGCGAGGAGCACCAGCCGCCCGCTGCGCGTGCGGACCGGGCACGGGGCGCGCCCGGCGCCGCGAGCGGGACCGGCGGAGCCGCGGTCCGGCACAGCCGCACCAGCCCTCGCACGCGCCCCGGGGTGCGGGGCGAGGAGGGCTCAGCCCAGGAGCAGCGGGTCCAGGGCGATCGCCACGAACAGCAGCGTGAGGTAGCTGATCGACCCGTGGAAGAGGCGCATCGGGCCGAGCTCGCGCCCGCGCAGGCCGCGGCGGGCGCGGCGGTCGAGGCGGTGCGCCTCGAGGAGGAAGGCGGCGCCGAGGACGAGGGCGAGGGCGCCGTACAGCCAGCCGGTGGGGGCCACCGGCCACAGCAGCAGGGAGACGGCGACCATGACGTAGCTGTAGACCAGCACCCGGCGCGTCACGACGGCCTCGTCGGCGACGACGCCCAGCATCGGGACGCCGGCCCGCCCGTAGTCCTCCGCGTAGCGCAGGGACAGCGGCCAGTAGTGCGGCGGGGTCCAGAAGAAGATGACGGCGAAGAGCACGACCGGGGCCCACGACAGCGACCCGATGACCGCCGCCCAGCCGATGAGCACGGGCATGCACCCGGCGGCACCGCCCCAGACGATGTTCTGCGGCGTCCGCCGCTTGAGGCCGAGGGTGTAGACGACGACGTAGAAGGCGATCGCGGCGAGGGCCAGCCCCGCCGCGAGCCAGTTGACGACCAGGCCCAGCCACAGGACCGAGGCCACGCCCAGGAGCACCCCCGAGGTGAGCGCCTCGCGCGGGGTGACCGCCCCGGTCACGAGCGGGCGCCCGCTCGTGCGGTGCATGACCTTGTCGATGTCGCGGTCGAGGTAGCAGTTGAGCGTGTTCGCGCTGCCGGCCGCCAGCGTGCCGCCGACGAGGGTCGCGAGGACGAGGAGCAGGTCGGGCAGCCCCCGCTCGGCGAGCACCATCGTGGGGACCGTCGTGACGAGCAGCAGCTCGATGATCCGCGGCTTGGTGAGGGCGACGTACGCGCCCAGCTTGCGCCGCCGGCCGCCCCGCCGGGCGGGCGCCGGGTCGACCGGGGACGCCGTCGCGCCCGCGGGCACCCGCGGACCGTCCTCGACGCGGGGCCGGGGGTCGATTGCGGGCACGGGCACCTCGATGCTGCGGAGGGGGCGGCGCGCCGTCGCGCACCAGGGCCGGACGGCGTCCACTCTATCCGCGGCCGTCCGGCCCCCACCTCCCGCGCACCGCCCGGACCGGTGTGTCACCCCTCACGAGTAGGCTCGCGGCTGGCCGGGCAACGGTGCCTCGGCAGCCCTGCGCAGCGGGAGGGCGGCGCCTGCCCCTCCCCCGCTGCCGACCTGGTGCGACGGCCCCAGCGCCGGCGCGACGAGAGGACCGTGACAGGCTCGTGAGCGAGAAGCCCGCCCTGCAGTGGACCGACACCGACCGGCGCGCCGTGGACACCGTCCGCGTGCTGGCCATGGACGCGGTGGAGAAGGTCGGCAACGGCCACCCCGGCACGGCGATGAGCCTCGCGCCGGTGGCGTACACGCTGTTCCAGCGCTTCCTGCGCCACGACCCCACGGACCCCGCGTGGCCGGGCCGCGACCGCTTCGTCCTGTCGGCCGGGCACTCGAGCCTCACGCTCTACATCCAGCTCTACCTCTCCGGCTACGGCCTCGAGCTCGACGACCTCAAGCAGCTGCGCACCTGGGGCTCGCTCACCCCGGGCCACCCCGAGCACGGCCACACCGCGGGCGTGGAGACGACGACCGGCCCGCTGGGGCAGGGCGTCGGCAACGCGGTGGGCATGGCGATGGCCGCCCGCCGCGAGCGCGGGCTGCTGGACCCCGACGCCGCGGCCGGCGAGAGCCCCTTCGACCACACGATCTGGTGCATCGCCTCCGACGGCGACCTGCAGGAGGGCGTGAGCGCCGAGGCGTCCTCGCTCGCCGGGCACCAGCAGCTCGGCAACCTCGTCGTGGTCTGGGACCACAACTCGATCTCCATCGAGGACGACACCGACATCGCGTTCACCGAGGACGTCGTCGCGCGCTACGAGGCGTACGGCTGGCACACCCAGTTCGTCGAGGACGGCGAGGACGTGCAGGCGGTCGCGGCGGCCCTGGAGGCCGCGCGCGCCGAGACCTCGCGGCCCAGCTTCATCGCCCTCAAGACGGTCATCGGCTACCCGGCGCCGAACAAGCAGGGCACCGGCAAGATCCACGGCTCCGCGCTCGGCGCCGACGAGGTCAAGGCGACGAAGGAGCTGCTCGGCTTCGACCCGCTGCAGAGCTTCGAGGTCTCCACCGAGGTGCTCGAGCACGCCCGCGACGTCGTGCGCCGCGGCCGCGAGGCGCACGCCGCCTGGCAGCAGCGCTACGACGCCTGGGCCGCCGAGGCGGGCGACCGGCTGGCCCTGCACGAGCGGATGCAGCAGCGCCGCCTGCCCGACGGGTGGACGCAGGCGCTGCCGGTCTTCCCCGCCGACCCCAAGGGCATGGCGACCCGCAAGGCCTCCGGCGAGGTCCTCAGCGCCATCGCGCCGGTGCTGCCGGAGCTGTGGGGCGGCTCGGCGGACCTGGCCGAGAGCAACAACACCACGCCCAAGGGCGAGCCCTCGTTCGTCCCGGCGGAGCACCAGACCAAGGAGTGGCAGGGCGGGCCGTACGGGCGCGTGCTGCACTTCGGCATCCGCGAGCACGCCATGGGCGCGATCATGAACGGCATCGCCCTGCACGGCGGCACCCGCGTCTACGGCGGCACGTTCCTCGTGTTCTCGGACTACATGCGCCCCTCGGTGCGCCTCGCCGCGCTCATGCAGCTGCCGGTGACGTACGTCTGGACGCACGACTCCATCGGGCTCGGCGAGGACGGCCCGACGCACCAGCCGATCGAGCAGCTCGCGGCGCTGCGGGCCATCCCCGGGCTCGACGTGGTCCGCCCGGCCGACGCCAACGAGACCGCGGTGGCCTGGCGCACGATCCTCGAGCACACCGACCGCCCCGCCGGCCTCGCGCTCACCCGCCAGAACGTGCCGACCCTCGACCGCGAGGTGCTCGGCTCGGCGGAGGGCACGGCCAAGGGGGCGTACGTCCTCGCCGAGGCCTCGACCGCCCTGCCGCAGGTCGTGCTCATCGCGACCGGCTCGGAGGTGCAGATCGCCCTCGACGCCCGCGAGCAGCTCGAGTCCGAGGGCACGCCGACCCGCGTGGTCTCGATGCCCTGCATGGAGTGGTTCCGCGCCCAGGACCGGGCGTACCAGCAGCAGGTCCTGCCGCCGTCGGCGGCCGCCCGGGTGAGCGTCGAGGCGGGCATCGCCATGCCGTGGCGCGAGTGGGTCGGCGAGGTCGGCCAGACCGTGAGCATCGAGCACTTCGGGGCCAGCGCGCCCTACACGGTGCTCTACGAGCAGTTCGGGTTCACCCGCGACCGCGTCGTGGCGGCCGCGCACGCCGCCCTCGACAAGGCGGGCGTCATCAAGGGGTCGACGACGGGGAACTGACTCCCCCGAGCGTCCCCGCAGGCCGGCAGCAGCAGCGCGAAGGAGCCCCTCCCATGGCAGACGCCAGCGGAACCCAGACCGTCTCCGACTCCGCCGCCACCGACGCCCTCGCCGCGCTCAGCGCGGCGGGGGTGGCGGTGTGGCTCGACGACCTGAGCCGCCAGCGGCTCATCACCGGCAACCTGGCGGGCCTGGTCCGCGACCGGCACGTCGTCGGCGTGACCACCAACCCGAGCATCTTCCAGAAGGCCCTCTCCGACGGCGCGGTGTACGCCGACCAGGTCCGCGACCTGGCCGTGCGCGGCGTGGACGTCGAGGAGGCGGTGCGGGCCCTCACCACGTACGACGTGCGGTGGGCCTGCGACGTGCTGCGGCCCGTCTTCGACGCGACCGGCGGGCGCGACGGGCGGGTGTCGATCGAGGTCGACCCGCGCCTGGCGCACGAGGCGGAGCGCACCGCCGCCGAGGCGCGGGCGCTGTGGTGGCTGGTGGACCGCCCGAACCTCTACATCAAGATCCCGGCGACGCAGGACGGCCTGCCGGCGATCAGCCAGGCGCTGGCCGAGGGCATCAGCGTCAACGTGACCCTCATCTTCAGCCTCGAGCGCTACAAGGCGGTCCTCGACGCGTGGCTCACCGGGCTCGAGCGGGCCCGCGCGGCCGGGCACGACCTCTCGCGCATCGAGTCGGTCGCCTCGTTCTTCGTGAGCCGGGTCGACACCGAGATCGACAAGCGGCTGGAGAAGCTCGGCTCCGAGGACGCGCAGGGCCTGCGCGGCGCGGCGGCCATCGCCAACGCGCGGCTGGCCTACGAGGCGTACGAGGAGGTCGTCGCCGGCGAGCGCTGGAAGGCGCTGGAGGCGGCGGGCGCGCGGACGCAGCGCCCCCTGTGGGCCTCCACGGGGGTCAAGGACCCGTCGATGGACGACACCCGCTACGTCATCGAGCTCGTCGCGCCCGGCACCGTCAACACCATGCCCGAGGCCACCCTGCAGGCCGTCGCCGACCACGGGCAGGTCCGCGGCGACACGGTCTCCGCGAGCTACGCCGACGCGCACGGGGTCCTCGACCGGCTCGCCGCGGCGGGCGTCGACTACGACGACGTCGTGCGGGTGCTCGAGGAGGAGGGCGTGCAGAAGTTCGAGCAGGCCTGGGCCGAGCTGCTGGAGAGCACGCAGGCCGCGCTGGACGAGGCGCGCGGCAAGTGAGCGCGGGCACCTCCGAGGACACCTCCGAGGGCACGGGGGGCGCCGGGGCCGGGGGCGCCGACGCCCTGCCGCGCAGCAACCCGCTGCGCGACGTCGCGGACCGGCGCCTCCCCCGCGTCGCCGGGCCCTGCGGGCTCGTCATCTTCGGCGTCACCGGCGACCTGGCCCGCAAGAAGCTCATGCCGGCGATCTACGACCTCGCCAACCGCGGCCTGCTGCCGCCGGGCTTCTCGCTCGTCGGGTTCGCCCGCCGCGACTGGGAGGACCAGGACTTCGC
Organism: Vallicoccus soli; assembly: GCF_003594885.1. Lineage (NCBI taxonomy): Bacteria > Bacillati > Actinomycetota > Actinomycetes > Motilibacterales > Vallicoccaceae > Vallicoccus > Vallicoccus soli. The sequence continues at coordinate 79,370 of NZ_QZEZ01000008.1, read as the reverse complement.
CCAGGTCGTGCACGACGCGGTGAAGGAGCACGCGCGCACGCCGTACCGCGAGGAGGTCTGGAACCAGCTCGCGGCCGGCTGCCGGTTCGTGCCCGGCGAGTTCGACGACGACGCGGCGTTCGAGACCCTCGGGCGCACGATCCGCGAGCTCGACGAGGAGCGGGGCACGGGGGGCAACCACGCCTTCTACCTGTCGATCCCGCCGAAGTTCTTCCCGCACGTCACGCAGCAGCTGAAGAAGCACGGGCTCGCCGAGGAGCGGCCCGGGGCGTGGCGGCGGGTGGTCATCGAGAAGCCGTTCGGGCACGACCTGGCGTCCGCGCGCGAGCTCAACGCGCTCGTCGCCGACGTCTTCCCGGTCAACTCGGTGTTCCGGATCGACCACTACCTCGGCAAGGAGACGGTCCAGAACATCCTGGCGCTGCGGTTCGCCAACGCGATGTTCGAGCCGGTCTGGAACCGCTCCTTCGTCGACCACGTGCAGATCACCATGGCCGAGGACATCGGCATCGGCGGGCGCGCCGGCTACTACGACGGCATCGGCGCGGCCCGCGACGTCATCCAGAACCACCTGCTGCAGCTGCTGGCGCTCACCGCGATGGAGGAGCCGGTCTCCTTCGCCGCGCGCGACCTGCGCCTGGAGAAGCTCAAGGTGCTCGGCGCGGTGCAGCTGCCCGAGGACCTGTCCCAGGCGACGGCCCGCGGGCAGTACGCGGAGGGCTGGCAGGGCGGCTCCCCCGTGCGCGGCTACCTGCAGGAGGAGGGCATCCCCTCGGGGAGCACCACGGAGACGTACGCCGCGGTCAAGCTCGAGATCGACACCCGGCGCTGGGCCGGCGTGCCGTTCTACCTGCGCACCGGCAAGCGGCTCGGGCGGCGGGTCACCGAGATCGCGCTGATGTTCCAGCGCGCCCCGCACCTGCCGTTCAACCGCACCGCCGTCGAGGAGCTCGGCGCCAACGCGCTCGTCATCCGGGTCCAGCCCGACGAGGGCATCACCGTGCGCTTCGGCTCGAAGGTGCCCGGCACCTCGATGGAGGTGCGCGACGTGACGATGGACTTCGCCTACGGCGAGTCCTTCACCGAGTCGAGCCCGGAGGCGTACGAGCGCCTCATCCTCGACGTCCTGCTCGGCGACCCGCCGCTCTTCCCGCGGCACGAGGAGGTCGAGCGCTCCTGGGAGATCCTCGACCCGATCGAGGAGTTCTGGGCCACGCAGGGCCAGCCCGAGCAGTACGCCTCGGGCACCTGGGGCCCGAAGGGCGCCGACGCGATGCTCGCCCGCGAGGGCCGGACCTGGAGGCGACCGTGATCATCGACCTCGTCGACACGACGGCCGCGGGCATCGGCAGCGCGATGCTCGACGCGCGCCGCCGCTCGGGCAGCCCCGCGATGGGCATGGTGCTCACGCTCGTCATCGCCACCGACGAGCGCGACCACTACGACGCGATGCGCGCGGCCACCGCGGCCGCCCGCGAGCACCCCTCGCGCATCCTCATCGCCATCCGCCGCCCGGGGCGCGACGCGGTCCGCCTCGACGCCGAGGTGCGCGTCGGCGGGGAGAGCGGGCCCGGCGAGGTCGTGCTGCTGCGCATGTACGGGCCGCTGGCCGACCACGCGGACAGCGTGGTCCTGCCGCTGCTGCTGCCCGACGCCCCGGTCGTCACGTGGTGGGCGGGCGAGGCGCCGCAGGTGCCGGCCGAGGACCCGCTGGGCGCGCTCGCCCAGCGCCGGGTCACCGACGCGGCGGGCTGCGCCGACCCGCTGGCGGAGCTGCGCCGCCGCGCGGACAACCACCGCCCGGGCGACACCGACCTGGCGTGGACCCGCACGACGTCCTGGCGCACCCAGCTGGCCTCGGCGCTCGACGAGCCGTACGAGCCCGTCGAGGGCGTCCTCGTCTGCGCCGAGGAGGGCAACCCGAGCGCGGAGCTGCTGGCCGCGTGGCTGGGCGACCGGCTCGGGGTGCCCGTGGAGCGGCGCTCCTCGCAGGGCCCCGGCATCACCGAGGTGTCGCTGCGCACGTCGGCGGGGCCGATCACGCTCTCGCGCAGCGACGGGCGCCAGGCCCTGCTGACCCGGCCGGGGCAGGTCGAGCGCACGGTGGCGCTGCCGCGCCGCGGGACGGCCGACCTCGTCGCGGAGGAGCTGCGCCGGCTCGACCCCGACGACACGTACGGCGCCACGCTCGCCGCCCTGCGCCGCTCGCTCGCGGCCGCCGGCTCGTGAGCACCGGCGCACCCGTCGTCGTCCACCGCGACGCGCCCCTGCTGGCGCGCGCGGTGGCGGCGCGCCTGGTCACCCGGCTCGTCGACGCGCAGGCCTCGCGCGGCACCGCGCACGTCGTCCTCACCGGGGGCGGCATCGGCACGCGGGTGCTGGCCGAGCTGGCCGCCTCCCCCGCCCGCGACGCGGTGGACTGGGCCCGCCTGCACGTGTGGTGGGGCGACGAGCGGTTCGTCCCCGCGGACTCGCAGGAGCGCAACGAGGTGGGGGCGCGCGGCGCGCTGCTCGACCACGTGCCGCTCCCGCCCGAGCACGTGCACGCCGTGCCGGCCGCGGACGGCGGGGCGCGCGACGTCGACGAGGCGGCGGCGCTCTACGCCGACGAGCTGGCCCGGCACGCCCGCTCCGAGGACCACGCTCCGGTGCCCCAGTTCGACGTGCTCATGCTCGGGGTCGGCCCCGACGCGCACGTGGCCTCGCTCTTCCCGGGCCAGCCGGCGCTGTACGAGCAGGAGCGCGCGGTCGTCGGCGTGCGCGGCGCCCCGAAGCCCCCACCGCTGCGGGTGTCGCTGACGCTGCCGGCCATCCGGGCGGCGCGCGAGGTGTGGCTGCTCGCCGCGGGCGAGGAGAAGGCCGGGGCGGTCGGCCTGGCGCTGGGCGGCGCCGGCGAGGTGCAGGTCCCCGCCGCCGGCGCGCGGGGCCGGCGCACCCTGTGGCTGCTCGACCAGGCCGCCGCCGCGCGGCTCCCGCGCGACCTCGCGCGCCCCGCCTCGCCCTAGCGGGGGCGCCCGCCGCGGCCGGGGACCGGGAGCGGCGGGCGCATGAGGGGGCTCTCATGGACGGCTCACGTCGGTGTCATGGACGGGCGGCAGCGTACGGGTGACGCCGGAGCCCCGGCGCCTCCCGAGCCGCAGGAGCGCACCCCATGAGCACCCTCGAGGTCCGCCCCCCGTCACCGCCGCGGCGCCGCGTCGCGCTCTACTCGCACGACACGCAGGGGCTCGGCCACGTGCGGCGCAACGTCGCGCTGGCCGCCGCCCTCGTGGCGGCCGAGCCGCGCACCGACGTCCTGCTGCTGACCGGCGCGCCCGAGGCGACGTCCCTGCCGCTCCCGCCGCACACCGACGTCCTCACCCTGCCGACGCTGCGCAAGGACGAGCGGGGCCGGTACGCCCCGCGCGCCCTCGCGACGTCGCTGCCCGAGCTGCTGGAGCTGCGCGCGCGGATCCTGCAGGCCGCCCTGACCGCCTTCGCGCCGGACCTGCTCGTCGTGGACAAGGTCGCGCGCGGCGTCGACGGCGAGCTCGACCACGCCCTGGCGTCGCTGCCCGCGAGCACGCGCGTCGTCCTCGGGCTGCGCGAGGTGCTCGACGCGCCGGACGTCGCGCGGCGCGAGTGGGACGCCGCGGGCACGACGGCGGCGCTGGAGCGCCACTACGACGCCGTGTGGGTCTACGGCGACCCGGCGGTGTACGACCCGGTGCGCGAGTACGCCCTGCCCCCGGAGGTGGCGGCGAAGGTGCGCAGCACCGGCTACCTGGCCCGGGGCCGCGGCGAGGGGACCGCGCTGCGCACCCGCCCCTCCGGGCGCCAGGGCCGGCCCGCGGGGCCGTACGTGCTGTGCACCGTGGGCGGCGGCCAGGACGGCTACGAGCTCGCCGACGCCTTCGTGCGCGCCCCGCTGCCGCCGGGCCACACCGGGGTGGTGCTCACGGGGCCGTACATGCGCCCGCAGGCCCGCGCCGCGCTGCGCCGCGCCGCCGGCCCGGGCGTGCGGGTCCTGGACCTCGTGACCGACGCCGAGGAGTGGGTCGACGGCGCGGCGGCGGTGGTGTCCATGGGCGGCTACAACAGCGTCTGCGAGCTGCTCGCCGCCGGGCGACCGGCGCTCGTCGTGCCGCGCACGGCGCCGCGCGCCGAGCAGCTGGTGCGGGCCCGGCGCCTGCAGTCCCTCGGCCTCGTCGACGTCCTCACCCCCGACGTCGCCGGCCCCGAGCAGCTCGGCACCTGGCTGCGCGCCGCGGTCGTCCGACCCCGGCGCCGGGACGCCGGCATCGACCTCGACGGGCTGGCCCGCGTCCCCGTCCTGGCCCGGGAGCTGCTCTCCGCCCCGCCGCGCCGGCGCCCCGCCCCCGCCGCCGCCCCCGTGGTCCCCGCCGGCCTCGCCACCCTGCACGTCACCGCCACCGAGGAGCTCGCCGATGTCGCCGTCTGACCCGCACCCGACGCCCGCCGACCCGCAGGGCGCCGCGCCGCGCGTCGGCTACGTGCTGAAGATGTACCCCCGGTTCTCCGAGACGTTCGTCGTCACCGAGCTGCTCGCGGTCGAGGCGGCCGGGACCGCCGTCGAGGTCTTCTCGCTGCGCCCGCCGGCCGACGGCCGGTTCCACGAGGCGCTGTCCCGGGTGCGGGCGCCGGTGACCTACCTGCGCCACAGCGGGCTGCGCGCCGCCGACGCCTGGGGCGTCCTCGCCGCGGCCCGGCCGGTGCTGCCGGGCCTCGACGGGCACCTCGGGGAGCTGCTCGCCGTCGACGTCGTCGACGCCCTGCAGGCCGTGCAGCTCGCCGTCGCGGTCCGGGAGCGGGGCATCACGCACCTGCACGCGCACTTCGGGTCGGTCGCCACGACGGTCGCGCGGCTGGCCGCCCGGCTCACCGGCGTGCCGTACACCTTCACGGCCCACGCCAAGGACATCTTCCACGACGACGTCGAGCCCGCCGACCTGCGCCGCAAGCTCGCCGACGCCGCCGCCGTGGTGACCGTCAGCGAGTTCAACCTGGCCCACCTGCGGGCGGCGTACGGGCCCGCGGCGGCCCGGGTGCGCCGGGTCTACAACGGCCTCGACCTCGACGCGTTCCGGTGGTCCTCCCCGGCGTCCCGGCCGGACCGGCTGGTGGCGGTCGGGCGGCTCGTCGAGAAGAAGGGCTTCGAGGACCTCCTGGACGCGGTCGCCCTGCTCGCCGCCGACGGGCGCGACGTCGCGCTCGACCTCGTCGGCACCGGCCCGCTGGAGGCGCCGCTGCGGGCGCAGGTCGCCGCCCTGCGCCTGCAGGAGCGGGTGCACCTGCACGGCGCGCAGCCGCAGCACCGGGTGCGCGAGCTCGTCGCCGGCGCGGCGGCCTTCGCCGCGCCCTGCGTCGTGGGCGCGGACGGCAACCGCGACGGCCTGCCGACGGTGCTCCTGGAGGCGATGGCGCTGGGCACGCCCGTCGTCGGCACCCCGGTGACCGGCATCCCCGAGGTGGTGGCCGACGGCACGACCGGCCTGCTGGTCCCGGAGCACGACCCGGCCGCCCTGGCCGTCGCGCTGGCGCGCTTCCTCGACGACCCGGGCCTGCGGCTGCGCTGCGCCGTCGCGGCCCGCGCCCTCGTCGAGCGCGAGTTCGACGCCCGCCACCAGGCCGCCGCCCTGCGCGGGCTCTTCGCGGCCCCGGCCGCCCAGGGGGTGCCGGTCTGATGCGCGTCGCCTACGTCTGCACCGACCCCGGCGTTCCCGTGTGGGGCGGCAAGGGCGCGTCCGTCCACGTCCAGGCCGTGCTGCGCGTGCTGGTCCGGCGCGGGCACGAGGTGCACCTGCTCGCGGCCCGCACCGGCGGCGCCGCCCCGGCGGACCTCGACGGCGTCGTCGTCCACCCGCTGCCCGCGGTGGGCCGGGGCCCCGCGGCCGAGCGCGAGGTCGCCGCGACCCGCAGCGACGCGGCCGTCGCCGGCCTCCTCGACGGGCTCGGCCCGCTCGACCTGCTGTGGGAGCGGTACGCGCTCTGGGGCCGTACGGCGACGTCGTGGGCCGCCGCGCGCGGCGTCCCCTCGGTGCTCGAGGTGAACGCCCCCCTCGTGGAGGAGCAGGCGGAGCACCGCGAGCTCGTGGACCGCGCCGGCGCCGAGCGGGTGGCCCGCGAGGCGCTGTCCGCCGCGACGGCGGTCGTCGCCGTCTCGGACCCCGTCGCCGACTGGGCGCGCTCGCGCTCCCGGCACCCCCGGCGCGTGGTGACCGTGCCCAACGGCGTCGACGCCGACCGCGTCGTCCCGGGGCCGTTCCGCGCGGCACCGGACCCCTTCGTCGTCGGCTTCGTCGGCACGCTCAAGCCGTGGCACGGCACGGAGGTCCTCGTCGACGCGCACGCCCTGCTCGCGGCGACGGACCCCTCGTGGCGCCTGCTGCTCGTGGGCGACGGCCCGTGCGCCGCGGCGCTGCGCGCGCGGGCCACCGCCGCGGGCACCGCCCACCTCGTGGAGTGCACGGGGGCCGTGGCGCCGCCGGACGTGCCGGCGCTGCTGCAGCGGATGGACGTCGCGACCGCGCCGTACCCGCCGCTCGACGGCAGCTACTTCTCGCCGCTGAAGGTGTACGAGTACCTGGCCGCCGGCCTGCCCGTCGTCGCCAGCGCCGTGGGGCAGGTGCCGCAGGCGCTCGACGGCGGGCGGCTCGGCGAGCTCGTCCGCCCCGGGGACGCTGCGGACCTCGCCCGGGCGCTGGCGGCGCTGCGCGCCGACCCGGCCCGCAGGCAGGCGCTGTCCCGCGCGGGCCGGGCCGCGGCGGTGCAGCGGCACACGTGGGACGCCGTCGTCGACCGCGTGCTCGGGCACGCCCTCGGCCCCGCGGCGGGGGTGGCCTGACGTGGCCCGCCCCACCACGCTGCGCGAGGCCGCGCCCGGGCTGCGCCGCACCCTCCGCGCCGTGCGCCCGCACCTGCGCGGGGAGCGGCGCCTGCTCGCCGGCGGCGCGGCCGCGCTGTTCGCCGAGGTCGCCCTGCGGCTGCTGGAGCCGTGGCCGCTGAAGGTCGTCCTCGACGCCGTCGTCATCGCCGCCGGGGCGCGGATCGCCGCCGAGCAGGGCATGGACCTTCAGGTCCTCGTCCCCCTCATGGCGCTCGCCGTCCTCGCGCTCGTCGTGGCGCGGGCCGGGGCCGCGTACCTCATGACCGTGCTGTTCGCCCTCGCGGGCAACCGCGTGCTCACCCGGGTGCGCGCCGACCTGTTCGCGCACCTGCAGCGCCTGCCGCTGGCCTACCACGAGCGCTCGCGCACGGGCGACCTCGTCACGCGGGTCACGAGCGACGTGGCCCGGCTCCAGGAGACCACCGTGACGGCGGCCCTGCCGCTGCTCGGCAACGTCGTCACCCTCGCCGGGATGCTCGTCGTCATCGCGTTCCTCGACTGGCAGCTCGCCCTGCTGGTCCTCGCCGTCTTCCCGGCCTTCGCGGTCACGAGCACCCGGCTGACCCGCCGCATCACGAGCGTCTCCCGCGGCCAGCGCCACGCCGAGGGGGCGCTGGCGTCCCTGGCGACCGAGTCGCTGGGCGCGATGAAGGTCGTGCAGGCGTACGGGCTCGAGGGCCGCATGCAGGAGCGCTTCGCCGGCAGCAACGAGCGCACGCTCAAGGACGGGGTGCAGGGCAAGAAGCTGTCCGCCGGGCTCGAGCGCAAGACCGACGCGCTCGTCGGCGTCGCGACCGCGGTGGTGCTCTACGTCGGCGCGCAGCGCGTCCTCGCCGGGGCGCTGTCCCCCGGCGAGCTCGTCGTCTTCCTCACCTACCTCAAGACGGCGTTCAAGCCGATGCGCGACGTCGCCAAGTACACCGGCCGCATCGCCAAGGCCGCGGCGTCCGGCGAGCGGGTCGTCGACGTGCTGGAGACGCGCAACGACCTGGGCGACGCGAGCTGGGCGCGCCCCGCGCCGCGGCTGCGCGGGCACGTTGGCTTCGAGGGCGTCTGGATGTCGTACGTCCCCGGCCGGCCCGTGCTGCGCGGGCTCGACCTGCGGGTGCGCGCGGGCGAGCGGGTCGCGGTCGTGGGGGCCTCGGGGGCCGGCAAGTCGACGCTCGCCGCGCTGCTGTCGCGGCTGCGCGACCCCGAGCTCGGCCGGGTCACCCTCGACGGGCACGACCTGCGCGACCTCACCCTCGCGTCGGTGCGCAGCCAGGTCACGGTCGTGCTGCAGGAGAGCGTGCTCTTCGCCGCCACCGTCCGCGAGAACATCGCGGCCGGGCGGCCCGGCACCACCGACGCGGAGGTCGAGGCGGCCGCGCGGCTCGCCGGCGCCCACGCGTTCGTCGAGCGGCTGCCGCAGGGCTACGACACCGTGGTCGGCGAGCGCGGCGCCACCCTCTCCGGCGGCCAGCGCCAGCGCATCGCCATCGCCCGCGCGGCCGTGCGCGACGCGCCCGTCGTGGTCCTCGACGAGGCGCTCACCGGCTTGGACGACGAGACCGGCGGCGAGGTGGCCGCCGCGCTGGACCGGCTGTGCGAGGGGCGCACCACGCTCGTCATCACCCACGACCTCGACGCGGCGCTCGACGCCGACCGCCTGGTGTGGCTGGACGGCGGCGTCGTCGCCGACCAGGGCCGGCCCGCCGAGGTCCTCGCCCGCCGGGCGGCCCGGCACGACGCCGCCCCCCGCCCGCTCGTCCCGGAGGTTCGCCGCGGTGCCTGACCCCAGCGCCCCCCGCCCGTACGACCCCGCCCTGCCGGCCCTGGCACCGCTCCTGGACGCCGCGGCGCTCGGCGCGCTGCTCGGCGGCCGGGTCGAGCGCCGGTACGTCCGCTGGAAGCCCGGCACGTCGTTCGTGCTCGCCGCGGTGCTCGACCGCGGCGACGGCCCGCGCGACGTCGTGGCGACGGCGACGTCCGCGGCGGCCCGCCCCAAGCTCGCCAAGTCGGCCCGCCGGGCACCGGCGGGGTCGGTGCTGCACGCGGACCCCGCGCGCGGCCTGCTCGTCACCACCCCCGCGGCCGACCGCGACCTGCCCGCCCTGCGGGCCCTGGCAGAGGGGACGGCGGCGCTGGTGCCGCCCGGCGCGGTCCTGCGCCGGCTCGCGTACAAGCCGCAGCGCCGCTGGGTGGGCGCCGCGTCGTCCTCCGGCGGCACGGTGCTGCTGCGCGCGCACCGCCCGCGCGACCTCGAGCGGCACGCGGCCGCGCCCCGGGCGCTGGCCGGCGGCGCCCCGCGGACCCCGGCGCTGCTGGGCAGCGACGCCCGGCTCGGCCTCGCCGTCGTGGAGTGGGTCGACGGCCGCCCGCTCGACGCGGCGCTGGCGGCGGGGCGCGCGTCGCGGGACGACGTGCGGTCGGCGGGGGCGGCCCTCGCCGCCCTGCACGCCCGTCCCGTGCCGGCGGGCCTCGCCGCGCGGCGCCGCGGCGGTGCGCACGGCCTGCGGGCCGCGGCCGCCGCCGTGGCGCGGCTCGACCCCGCCCGCGGGCCCGACGCGCACGGCCTGGCGGCCCGGCTGGAGCGCGAGCTCGGGGCCGCACCGGCACCGGCCGCGCTGCTGCACGGCGACTTCTCCGCCGACCAGGTCGTGCTGGGCACCGGCGGCGCGGCACTGGTCGACCTCGATGCCGCAGGCCCGGGCGAGCCGGCGGAGGACCTGGGCGCGTTCGCCGCCGCCGCCGCGCTCCAGGGCCTCGACGAGGCCGCCGTCCTCGGCCCGCTGCTCGAGGGGTACGCCGGCGTGCGCGTCCCGCCCCCCGCGGGGCGGGTCGCCCTGCACCGGCGGGCGCACCTGCTGCGGCGGGCGGCCGAGCCGTTCCGCACCTGCCGCCCGGACTGGCACCGCGAGCTGCACCGGGTGCTCGATGAGGCTCTGGCCCCGGCCGGGGTGGCGGCGTGAGCGGCGGCGGCGCGGGCCGTACCGCCCCCGGCGGTGGCTCGCTCGCGCAGGTGCGGGAGGTCGCCGCGCGGCACGGGCTGCGGCTGCGGCGCGCCTGGCCGCGCGGGCCGGAGCACCTGCTCCTCGACCTGGTCCCGGCGCACGGGTGCGGGCCCGCGGTCGCCGGGCAGTGGCTGGCCCCGGCGGTGCGCGCGGCGGAGGTGGCACGGTCCACCGGCGGCGGCGCGTCCGCGGACGGTCCGGTCGTCCTGCAGCCCGCCGGGGCGGACCGGCGGCTGCCCGCCCTCGCGCCGCTCGCCGCCCGGCCCGGCGCCCGGCTGGCCGCGCACCGCCCCGAGCGGCGCGGTGTCGTCGGCGACGCCGACGGCACCTGGACCAAGGTCGTGCGCCCGGGCCGCTCCCGCGCCGTGGAGGCCGCGGCCCGCGCCGCCGCCGTCCCCGGGGTCCGGGTGCCCGAGGTCCTCGCCGCCGACCACGCGCGCGGCACGGTGACCACGGCGGCGCTGCCCGGGCGCGCGCTGCACGACCTGCTGGGCGACCCCGGCGTCCCCGCGGTCGCCGTCGAGGCGGCCTGCCGGGCGACCGGTGCCGCCCTCGCGGCGCTGCACGCCGCGCCGCTGCCGGAGGGCGCCGTGGCGCACGGCGCCGCCGCCGAGCTCGCCGTGCTCGAGGGCTGGCTGGCGGCCGCGCGCGAGCACGGGGCCCTCGCCGGCTCCCCCGGCACCGGTGCCGTGCGGGAGGCGCTCGCGGCCGGCAGACCCGGCCCGCCGGTCCGGCTGCACCGCGACCTGCACGACAAGCAGGTGCTCGTCGACGGCGAGGGCGCGGTCGGCGTGCTCGACTTCGACCTCGCCGCGGCGGGCGAGGCCGCCCTGGACCTCGCGAACCTGCTGGAGCACCTCGCGCTGCGCGCCGCGCAGGGCCGCTGCTCCCCGGCCCTCGCGGCCGCGTGCCGCGCGGCGGTCCTCGACGGCTACCGCCCGGACCCGGGCGTGCTCGCGCGGCTCGACGCCTACGCGGCGGCGACCCGGCTGCGCCTGCTGGCGGTCTACGCGTTCCGCCCGGGCCAGGAGGCGGCCGCCGCGGCGCTGCTGCGACCCCGCTAGGGGCGGCGGCGGGTCCGGCGGTCGCGCCGGGCCACCACGATGAGGGTCGCGTCGTCCTCGTTCTGCGGGTCGCGGCTGCGCTCGAAGACGGCCTCGCCCGCGTCCCCGGCCACCCGCCCGTCGCGGACGTCGACGAGCGCACCCACCAGGCGGGCCAGGCCGGTGTCGAACGGCTCGCCGCGGCGCTCGACCAGCCCGTCGGAGTAGAGGGCCAGCCCGCTGCCCCACTGCAGCGGCACCTCGGTCTCGGGCACGGCGCCCGGCCCGGCCGGCAGGGGCGCGCCGAGCAGCGGCGCCGACGCGACCTCGAGCACCTGCGGCACGCCGTCGGGGCTGATGAGCAGGGGCGGCGGGTGCCCCGCGCTCGCCACCCGCGCCAGCCCCGTCGCGGGGTCGACGACGGCCACGGCGGCGGTCGCCGTCGCTTCGGGGAGCAGCCACTGCAGGAGCACGTCGAGCCGCGCGAGGGCGCGCCCGGGCGCGCCGTCCTCGACGAGGTACGCCCGCAGCGCGTTGCGCAGCTGGCCCATCGTGCCGGCGGCCGCCAGGCCGTGCCCCGCGACGTCGCCCAGCACGACGGCCAGCCGGCCGTCCGGCAGGCGGAGCGCGTCGTACCAGTCGCCGCCGACCTGCCCGCCGGCCATCGGCGCGTAGCGCGCGTAGAGCTCCCAGTCCCCGACGCGGGGCAGGTCGGCCGGCAGCAGGCTGTGCTGCAGGGTCGCGGCCACGCGGGCGAGGCGGCGGCTGCGCTCGTAGAGCGCCTCGAGGACGTTGACCCGCAGCTCGGCCGCGACGTCGCGCTCGGCGTCGGTCCAGGGCTCGCTGCGCCCGCGGACGGTCTCCCGCCAGCGCTCGAAGGACTTGCGGGGGCTCAGCCGGACGTGGTCGCCCTCCTGCTCGGCCAGCGCCTTGTTGTGCGGGTCGCCGCCCCAGTCCACCCGGCGGACGGTCTCCGGCCGGAACCACAGGAGGCACTGCTCGCCGCTGAGCGGCACCGCGAGGACGCCGGTCGCCGCGGGCGACGGCTGCGGCAGCAGGCCCGGGGCGTCGCGCTCGAGGGAGTCGGTGGCGACGACGTCCTCGCCGCGCCCGGCGGCCCAGCGGGCCACCGCGCGCACGACGTCGGGCGGCGGCGCGTCCCCGGCCGTCGCCACCGCCCCCTGCAGGACGGCAACCGCGCCGGCTGCCGGCACGAGGTCGAGCAGGCCCGGCTCGCGCACGAGGACCTGCGCGAGCGGCACCGACTCGTCGAGCGTGCGGGCGGTGAGCGCGGCCAGCCGGGAGCGCGCGGCGATGCCCGCCCGGGCCTCCTCGTCCGCGGCGCGGTCGACGAGGCGCAGCGACAGCGCCGAGCCGAGGAACTCCGCCGCAGCCCGGACGCCGTACGGCGGGGCCAGCGGACCGCTGTAGTGGTGGCAGGCGATGAGCCCCCACAGCCGGTCCTCCCGCAGCAGCGAGATCGACATCGAGGCGCGCACGCCCATGTTCTGCAGGTACTCGAGGTGGATCGGGGAGACGCTGCGCAGCGTGCTGTAGGTGAGGTCGAGCGGGGCGCCGGTCACCGGGTCGTCGGCCGGCAGGACCGGCACCGGGGCGTACCCGACGTCGTCGATGAGCCGGATCCAGTTCTTCTCGTAGAGCGCGCGCGCCTGCGCCGGGATGTCCGACGCCGGGTAGTGCAGGCCCAGGAACGGGTTGAGGTCCGCGCGCTTGGCCTCGGCGACCACCTCGCCGTTCCAGTCGGCGTCGTAGCGGTAGACCATGACCCGGTCGAACCCGGTGAGGCCGCGGACCGCCTCGGCGGCCACCTGGTAGAGCGCCCGCAGCGAGGTCGTGCGGTTGAGCTCGGCGACGGCGCCGCGCACCGCCTGGTAGGTGTTGGGGAACGAGAAGGGCCGCGGCCCGCTGGCCAGCTCCAGCTCCACGACGAGAGCGCCGCCCGGCGCGCGGTGCAGGACCGCGTCCACCGCCAGCGGCGAGCCGTCCGGGCCCGGCAGGAGCAGCTCGAGCGGGTTGCGCTCGCGCAGCTCGCCGAACCGGCTGACGAAGCGGGTCACCTCCCCCGCCGCCGCCGCACCGAGCACGTCCCCGAGCGGGCGGCCGACCGCCGCAGCGGCGTCGAGCGCGGATACCTCGCGCAGGTTGGCCGACGCCTGCTGCACCACGAGGTCCGGCTCGCGCAGCGACAGCAGCACGCCGCGGGGCTGGACGCTGCCGGGGACGTGGATGGGCTCGCGCTCGCAGTTGCTGAGGTCGACCGGGGTGCCGGGCGGCAGCAGCGCCTGACCCACCCGCACCGCGGGACCGCCGGCCCCGCTCACGCGGCGCGCTCCGGCACCAGCCCGCGGCAGTGGCGGTCCAGCGCGTCGAACGTCGTCACGGCCCCCTGCACGAGCGCGTCGGCCCGGGCCGGGTCGTCGCCGGCCCACGCCCGCGCCGTGGCGCGGTAGGCCTGCCACCGGGGCCCGGTGGCCCCGCCGTAGGGGCGCAGCACCGAGGGCACCGGCACGCCGCTGCCCTGCAGGTGCCGGGCGACGACCTGCCCGCCGAGGGTGGAGCCCTCGCTCACGTAGAGGGCCCCCAGCGCTCCCCCGGTGCCGGCGAGCGGCGGCAGGGCCATCGGCGCGACGCCCGCCACCTCCTGCGCGCCCGCGCCGGCGGCGCGCAGGTCGGCCGCGGCCAGGTGCGCCTTGCGCCGGTGCGGCCACTCCAGCGCGGTGGCCTCCGGCGCCCCGCCGGCGGCCCAGGCGTCGACCTGGGCCTCGACCGCGCGGTGGAACCCCAGCAGCGCGGCCAGGGCCGCCCGCAGCCGCGCCGCGCCCGCCGGCCCGGCGAGCGCCGGGTCGAGCAGGTCCAAGGCGTCCTCGACAGCGGCGTGCTGCCGCGCCGTCGCGCTGCGCAGTCGTACGAGGACGTCCTCGGGGTCGCGGGCGCGGCCCGCCGCACGGGGTGGTGCCACGCGGTGCTAGACCGCCTCGCCGCGCAGCTTGGCCAGGGCCTCGGCGAGGATCGCCTCGCCGTCGGAGTCGCTGCGCCGCTCCTTCACGTACGCCAGGTGGGTCTTGTACGGCTCGGTGCGCGGCGCCGAGGGCGGCGCCTCCCGGTCGCGCCCGGCCGGCAGCCCGCAGCGCGGGCAGTCCCACGTCTCGGGCAGGACGGCCTCGGGCTCGTCGGCGAAGCTCGGGCAGGTCTCGTGCCCGTTGGCGCACCAGTACGAGATGCGCACGCGGGGGGCGGCGTCGCCCCGCTCCGCCTCGCCCATCGGGCCGGCGCCCACGCGGCTGCCCCGGATCGCGTTGCCACTCGCCACGGTCAGGCTCCTGAGGTCGTTCGTCGGGTGGTGGGTCGGGTGCTCGCCCGGCTGCTGCGCGCCGCGCCCGTCAGAGCTTCATCTGCAGGCCGAGCGCCACGATGCACGCGGCCCACAGCAGGCCGATCGCGATGGTGAGCCGGTCGAGGTTGCGCTCCACGACGGACGAGCCGCCGAGGGACGAGGACACCCCGCCGCCGAACATGTCCGACAGGCCGCCGCCCTTGCCCTTGTGCAGCAGCACCAACAGGATCATGAGCGTGCTCGTGACCAGGAGCAGGACGGAGACGACGATCTCGAGCCAGGACACGGGTGCGGGTTCCTCTCAGCGGCGTGCGACGGTCCAGCGTAGACCAGGCGCACCGGTCCGACGGGCGGGGACGCGCGTCAGGCGCCGGACGGCTGCCCGTGCCCCCGGACGTCGCAGATCCGGACGAAGTCCTCGGCGTCGAGGCTCGCGCCGCCGACGAGGGCGCCGTCCACGTCGGGCTGGGCCATGATCGCGGCCACGTTGGAGCCCTTCACCGACCCGCCGTAGAGCACGCGCACCGCCTGCGCCACGTCGGCGGAGAAGCGCTCGGCCAGCCGCCCCCGCACCGCGGCGCAGACCTCCTGGGCGTCCTCGGGCGTGGCCACCTCGCCGGTGCCGATCGCCCACACCGGCTCGTAGGCCACGACGAGCGTGCGGGCCTGCTCCTCGGTGACGCCGCCGAGCGCCCCGTCGAGCTGGGCGAGCGTGTGCTCGACGTGCTGCCCGGCCCGGCGGACCTCGAGGCCCTCCCCCACGCAGAGGATCGGGACCAGGTCGTGCCGGTACGCCGCCTGCACCTTCGCCGCCACGACCTCGTCGGTCTCGTGGTGGTCGGCCCGGCGCTCGGAGTGGCCCACCACGACGTACGAGCAGCCCAGGGCCTTGAGCATCGCGCCGGACACGTCGCCGGTGTGCGCGCCCGCGTCGTGCGGCGACAGGTCCTGCGCGCCGTAGCGCACGTCGAGGCGGTCGCCCATGACGACCGTCTGCACCGAGCGCAGGTCGGTGAACGGCGGGAGGACGACCACCTCGCCGGCGGCCGGGTCGTGCTTGGCGTCCTTCAGCCCCTGCGCCACCTTCTGCACGAGGGAGACGCCCTCGAAGTGGTTGAGGTTCATCTTCCAGTTGCCGGCCATGAGCGGCGTGCGGGCCATCGGTGGTGCTCCTTCGGGGCTGGGCGTGCTGGGCGTGCTGGGCGTGCTGGGCGTGCTGGGCGTGCTGGCGGGGTGGCCTACTGCTCGAGGACGGCGAGGCCCGGCAGGACCTTGCCCTCGAGCAGCTCGAGGCTGGCGCCGCCGCCGGTGGAGACGTGCCCGAACGCGGACTCGTCGAGCCCGAGGGCGCGCACGGCCGCGGCCGAGTCCCCGCCCCCGACGACGCTGAAGCCGTCCACGTCGGCGATCGCCTGGGCCACGCCGCGCGTGCCCTCGGCGAACGGGCGCTTCTCGAACACGCCCATCGGGCCGTTCCAGACGACCGTGCGCGCGTCGGCGAGCTGCTCGCGGAACAGCGCCACCGAGGCCGGGCCGATGTCCAGGCCCTTCTGCCCGGCCGGGATCGCGTCGGCGGGGACCACCCGGGTCGCGGCGTCGTCGCTGATCTCGGTGCTCACCACGACGTCGACCGGGAGCACCAGGCGCACGCCGTCGCGCTCGGCGCGGGCGATGAGCCCGCGCACCGTGTCGACCTGGTCCTCCTCGAGCAGCGAGTCGCCGACGTCGTGGCCCTGCGCCTTGAGGAACGTGAAGCACATGCCGCCGCCGACGAGCAGGCGGTCGACCTTGCCGAGGAGGTTGTCGATGACGGCGAGCTTGTCGCTGACCTTCGACCCGCCGAGGACGACGGCGTAGGGGCGCGCCGGGTCCTCGAGCACCTTGGCGAAGGACTCGACCTCGGCCACGACGAGGCCGCCGGCGGCGTGCGGCAGGCGCTGGGCGACGTCGTACACGCTCGCCTGCTCGCGGTGCACGACCCCGAAGCCGTCGGAGACGTACGCGTCGGCCAGGGCCGCGAGCTCGTCGGCGAGGGCGCCGCGCTCGGCCGCGTCCTTGCTCGTCTCGCGCGCGTCGAAGCGCAGGTTCTCGAGCACCGCGACGTCGCCGTCGCCGAGGGCCGCGACGGTGCGCTGCGCGCTCGGGCCGGTGACGTCCTCGGCGAAGGACACCGTGCGCCCGGGCAGCAGCTCGGCCAGGCGCTCGTACGCCGGCCGCACGCTGTAGCGGGGGTCGGGCTCGCCCTTGGGGCGGCCGAGGTGGGCGCAGACGACCACGCGCGCGCCGGCGGCGGCGAGCCGCTCCACCGTCGGGACGCTGGCGCGGATGCGCCCGTCGTCGGTGATCGTCGAGCCCGAGAGCGGGACGTTGAGGTCCGCGCGCACGAGCACGCGCTTGCCGGACAGCCCGCCCAGCTCGCGCTCGAGGTCGTCGATGGTCTTCACGGCGCTTCCTCCGGTCGTCGGGCACGCCGCACCGCGCGGCCCCGGGCGGGACCGCGCGGCGCGCGCGTCAGGGGGTGCGGGTCAGAGCGAGGAGCCGACGAGCTTCGTCAGGTCGACGAGGCGGTTCGAGTAGCCCCACTCGTTGTCGTACCAGCCGAGGACCTTGGCGGTGTCGCCCAGGACGTTCGTCAGCGACGCGTCGAAGATGCACGACGCGGGGTAGGTGACGATGTCGCTCGAGACGATCGGGTCCTCGGTGTACTCGAGGATGCCCTTCAGCGGGCCCTCGGCCGCCGCCTTGATCGCGGCGTTGATGTCCTGCTTGCTGACCTCGCGGGAGAGCTTGACCGTGAGGTCGGTCGCCGAGCCGGTCGGCACCGGCACGCGCAGCGCGTAGCCGTCGAGCTTGCCCTTGAGCTCCGGGAGCACGAGGCTCACGGCCTTCGCGGCGCCGGTCGTCGTCGGGATGATGTTGAGCGCGGCGGCGCGGGCGCGGCGCAGGTCCTTGTGCGGGAAGTCCAGGATGACCTGGTCGTTGGTGTACGCGTGGATCGTCGTCATGAAGCCGGACACGATCCCGAACTCGTCGTTGAGCACCTTCGCCATCGGCGCGAGGCAGTTCGTGGTGCACGACGCGTTGGAGATGATCGTGTGCTGCGCCGGGTCGTACGTGCCCTCGTTGACGCCCATGACGATGGTGACGTCCTCGTCCTTGGCGGGCGCCGAGATGATCACCTTCTTGGCGCCGGCCGAGACGTGCTTGCCGGCGTCGGCCGCGGAGGTGAAGCGGCCGGTCGACTCGATGACGACGTCGGCGCCCAGGTCGCCCCAGGGCAGCGCGCCCGGGTCGCGCTCGGCGAGCGCCTTGAAGCTCTTCCCGCCGACGGTGATCTCGTCCTCGGTGAACGACACGTCCTGGCCCAGGCGGCCGAGGATCGAGTCGTACTTGAGCAGGTGCGCGAGCGTCGCGTTGTCGGTGAGGTCGTTGACCCCCACGATCTCGACGTCGGCCCCCTGCGCCAGCGCGGCGCGGAAGAAGTTGCGCCCGATCCGGCCGAAGCCGTTGATGCCGACTCGCACAGTCACGTGAGCAGAACCCCTCGCTAGCGCGCGGGGACCACCCCGCGCTCGGTCTGTCGCTACCGTCCCGTGACCCTACCGCCCGGCCACGGGCCCTCGTACGGGTGCCCACGTCCTGGGACGCCGGTCCCAGCACGTGGGCGCTCGGTGCTGGCGCCGCGCCCGGCGCGCTCAGGCCTGGAGCATCTCCGCGGTGAGCCCCTGCTCGGTGTCGGGGAGGCCGAGCTCGTGGGCGCGGCGGTCGGCCATCGCGAGCAGCCGGCGGATGCGCCCCGCGACCGCGTCCTTCGTCATCGGCGGCTCGGCGAGCCCGCCCAGCTCCTCCAGGCTCGCCTGCTTGTGCGTCAGGCGCAGCTCCCCGGCCTCGCGCAGGTGCTCGGGCACCTCGTCGCCGAGGATCTCCAGCGCGCGCTGCACGCGCGCCCCCGCCGCCACCGCCGCCCGCGCCGAGCGGCGCAGGTTGGCGTCGTCGAAGTTGGCCAGCCGGTTGGCGGTCGCCCGCACCTCGCGGCGCATCCGCCGCTCCTCCCACGCCAGCAGGCTCTGGTGCGCGCCGAGGCGGGTCAGCAGGGCGCCGATGGCGTCGCCGTCGCGCACCACGACCCGGTCCACGCCGCGCACGTCGCGCGCCTTGGCCACGACGTCGAGCCGGCGCGCGGCGCCGACGAGGGCCAGCGCCGCCTCCGGGCCGGGGCAGCTGATCTCCAGGGCCGAGGACCGGCCGGGCTCGGTGAGCGAGCCGTGGGCCAGGAACGCCCCGCGCCAGGCGGCGACCGCGTCGCAGACCGGGCCGTTGACCACCTGCGGCGGCAGGCCGCGCACCGGGCGCCCGCGCCCGTCGAGCAGGCCGGTCTGGCGGGCCAGGGCCTCGCCGTCCTTGACGACCCGCACGACGTACCGCGTGCCCTTGCGCAGCCCGCCCGGGCTCATGACGAGCAGCTCGGAGGGGTGGCCGAAGACCTCGGCGATGTCGCGCTTGAGCCGGCGCGCGGCCGCCGAGGTGTCGAGCTCGGCCTCGACGACGATGCGGCCGCTGACGATGTGCAGGCCGCCCGCGAAGCGCAGGACCGCCGACACCTCCGCCTTGCGGTCGCAGGGCTTGGTGACCACGACGCGCGCGAGCTCGTCCTTCACCGCGGAGGTCATCGCCATGTCTCACATCCTCCCATCGGCGAAGATGCCGGCGTAGGCCGCCGCGAGGAGCTCCACGTCGTGGCGCGGCTCCCCGCCCGGCACGGCCACCGGCGCGAGGACGAGCCGGGCGTCGAGGGACGCAGCCGCCCGTTCCAGGCCCTCGCGGTCGCTCACAGTACCTGCGTCCGCGAGCACCGTGTCGATCCGCAGGGCGGGCGCGTGCGCCGCCAGCACCTCGAGGTGCGTCTCGGGCGAGAAGCCCGACGTCTCCCCCGCCTGCGGGGCGAGGTTGAGCGCGAGCACCCGCTGCGCCGGGGTGGTGAGGATCGCCTCGGCCAGGCCCGGCACGAGCAGGTGCGGGATGACGCTGGTGAACCAGCTGCCCGGCCCGAGGACGACCGCGTCCGCGGCGAGCACCGCCGCGACGGCCTCGGCGCAGGCGGGGGCCTCCTCCGGCTCCACGCGGATGCCCAGCACCCGCCCGGGGGTGGTGGCGACGGCCACCTGGCCGCGGACCTCCGCGGTGGCCAGCGGGTCGGCGGGGTCGAGCCCGCCGACCGTCGCGCAGATCTCCAGCGGGACGGTCGCCATCGGCAGCACCCGGCCCTGCGCCCCCAGCAGCTCGCCGACGAGGTCGAGCGCTGCGACCGGGTTGCCCCCGAACCGCTCCCACAGCGCGACGATGAGCAGGTTGCCCAGGGCGTGCCCGTGCAGCTCGCCGCGGCTGGCGAAGCGGTGCTGCAGCACCTCGCTCCAGGTGTGCCCCCAGTCGTCGTCGCCGCACAGGGCCGCGAGGGCCATGCGCAGGTCGCCGGGGGGCAGCACCCCGAGCTCGCGGCGCAGCCGCCCGCTGGAGCCCCCGTCGTCCCCGACGGTCACGACCGCGGTGAGGTCGTCGGTGACCCGGCGCAGGGCCTGCAGGGACGCCGCGAGGCCGTGCCCGCCGCCGAGGGCCACGACCCGCCGGTGGAAGATCCGCGACGGTGCGTCGCGCCCCGGGCGCCGGCTCACTCGCGGCCCAGGTCGCGGTGCACGAGCGTGACGTCGACCCCGCCGGCGAGCAGCCGGGCCGAGAGCTCCTCGGCCATGGCCACGGAGCGGTGCTTGCCGCCGGTGCAGCCGACGGCGAGCAGCACGTAGCGCTTGCCCTCGCGCCGGTAGCCGTCGGCGACGATGCGCAGCACGTCGGTGTAGCGGTCGAGGAACTCGCTCGCGCCGGGCTGGTCGAGCACGTAGCTGCTCACGGGCTCGTCCTGGCCGGTGAGCGGGCGCAGGTCGGGGACCCAGTGCGGGTTGGGCAGGAAGCGGCAGTCGACGACGAGGTCCGCGTCGACGGGCAGGCCGTACTTGTAGCCGAACGTCATGACGGTCGCGCGCAGCGGCGCCGTCGCCCCGCCGTCGACGTTCTCCACGACCTTGGTCGCGAGCTGGTGCACGTTGAGCGCCGAGGTGTCGATGAGCAGGTCGGCGAGCTCGCGCACCGGGGCGAGCAGGCGGCGCTCCTCGGTGATGCCGTCGAGGATCCTGCCGTTCCCCTGCAGCGGGTGCGGGCGGCGGGACGACTCGAAGCGGCGCACGAGCACGTCGTCGGCGGCCTCGAGGAAGATCACGCTGGGCTGCACGCCGAGCTCGGCGCGCAGCTCGTCCAGCGAGCCGCGCAGGTCGCTCGTGAAGCTCAGGCTGCGCACGTCGACCACCGCGGCGATCCGCTCCACCGCCCCGCCGGTGCTCGCGCCCAGGTGCGCCAGCCGCGGCAGGAGCGCGGCCGGGAGGTTGTCGACGACGTACCAGCCGAGGTCCTCCAGCGCGTCGGCCGCCGTGGTGCGCCCCGCGCCGGACATGCCGGTCACGATGGCGATCTCCGGGATGCGCACCTCCTGCGCCGCGGCGACCGCGGCCGGGTCGGTGGCGGCGGCCGGCTCGGGCGCCGGGGTCGCGTCGGGGGCGGGCTCGGGCGTGCTCACGGGCGGAGGGCTCCCTCGTGGGTCGGTGGCGGGGCGGCGGCGGGCGGGGCTGCGGCGGGCGGGGCTGCGGGGCCGGGGGTCAGTCGAGCACCTCGCCGGTCGTCATGTTGACGGCGGGGGCCGCGGGGGCCTGCCCGGCCAGCGCCGCGACGACGGCCTCGGCGGTGCGGGGGCCGATGCCCGGCACCTCGGCCACCTCCTCGGCGCTCGCGGCGCGCAGCCGCTTGAGGGAGCCGAAGTGCTTGAGCAGCGCGCGCCGGCGGCTCTCGCCGAGCCCGGGCACGCCGTCCAGCGCGCTCTCGACCATGCCCTTGCCGCGCTTCTGGCGGTGGTAGGCGATGGCGAACCGGTGCGCCTCGTCGCGCACCCGCTGCAGCAGGTAGAGGCCCTCGCTGGTGCGGGGCAGCACGACGGGGTGGTCCTCCCCCGGCAGCCACACCTCCTCCAGGCGCTTGGCGAGCCCGCACAGCGCGACGTCGTCGATGCCGAGCTCGTCGAGCGCCCGCGCCGCGGCGGCGACCTGCGGGGGGCCGCCGTCGACGACGAGCAGGTTCGGCGGGTACGCGAAGCGCCGGGGCCGGCCCGTGTCCGGGTCGAGGGCCGCCGGGCCGGCCGGGGCCCCGCCGCCCGCCGCGTGCGCGCCGTGCTCGTCCTGGGTGCCCTCCACCGCGACGACGCCCTCGCGCTCCTCCAGGTAGCGGCGGAACCGCCGGGTCACGACCTCGTGGATGCTCGCGACGTCGTCCTGCCCGCCGGTGCCGCGCACGCTGAACCGGCGGTACTCGGACTTGCGGGCCAGTCCGTCCTCGAAGACCACCATGGAGGCCACCACGTGGTCGCCCTGCAGGTTCGACACGTCGATGCACTCGATGCGCAGCGGCGCCTCGTCGAGCTCCAGCGCGTCCTGCACCTCCTGCAGCGCGCGGCTGCGCGTCGTCAGGTCGCTCGCCCGCTTCGTCTTGTGCAGGGCCAGCGCCTGCTGCGCGTTGCGGGTGACCGTCTCGAGCAGCGCGCGCTTGTCGCCGCGCTGCGGCACCCGCAGGTCGACCCGCCCCCCGCGGTGCAGCCGCAGGATCTCGGTGACCACGTCGGGGTCCTCCGGCAGCGCCGGCACGAGCACCTCGCGGGGCACCTCCTGGCCGCCGTCGGCGAGGTAGAACTGCTCGAGGAAGCGCTCGACGAGCCCGCCGGTGTCGACGTCCTCGACCTTGTCCACGACCAGGCCGCGCTGGCCGCGGACCCGCCCGCCGCGCACGTGGAAGACCTGCACCGCCGCCTCGAGCTCGTCCTCGGCGACCGCGATGAGGTCGGCGTCGGTGCCGTCGCCGAAGACCACGGCCTGCTTCTCCATCGCCCGCTCGAGCGCGCCGATGTCGTCGCGCAGGCGCGCCGCCCGCTCGAACTCGAGGTTCGCGGCGGCGACCTGCATCTCCTTCTCGAGGCGGCGGACGTACGTCGACGTCTGCCCCGCCATGAAGTCGCAGAAGTCGTCGACGATGCGCCGGTGCTCCTCGGCCCCCACCCGCTCCACGCAGGGCGCCGAGCACTTCTCGATGTAGCCCAGCAGGCAGGGGCGCCCGGCCATGCGCTGGCGCTTGAACACGCCGGCGCTGCACGTGCGCGCCGGGAACACCCGCAGCAGCAGGTCGAGGGTCTCTCGGATGGCCCACGCGTGGGCGTACGGCCCGAAGTAGCGCACGCCCTTCTTCTTGGGCCCGCGCATGACCATGAGGCGCGGGTACTCCTCGTGCAGCGTCACCGCCAGGCTCGGGTAGCTCTTGTCGTCGCGGTAGCGGACGTTGAACCGCGGGTCGAACTCCTTGATCCAGGCGTACTCCAGCTGGAGGGCCTCGACCTCGGTGCCGACGACGGTCCACTCGACGCTGGCCGCGGTGGTGACCATCGTCTGGGTGCGCGGGTGCAGGCCCGCCAGGTCCTGGAAGTACGACGACAGGCGCGAGCGCAGGCTCTTGGCCTTGCCGACGTAGACGACCCGTCCGGTCGCGTCGCGGAACTTGTAGACCCCCGGGGAGTCGGGGATCGACCCGGGAGCAGGTCGGTACGTCGCCGGGTCAGCCACGTCCTCAACCCTACGTCGCGCCACCGACCGTCCCCGCCCGGCGGCGGGCGGGGCGGAGGGGTCAGGCGCGGACCACGTCCGCGCCCTGCAGCCGGACGGCGACCTCCTCCAGCGGGCTGCTCGCGGGGCCGGTGAGGGCCGCGCCGTCCTGCACCGAGAACCGGCTGCCGTGGCAGGGGCAGACGATCTCGGCGCCCTCGACGTCGCGGACCGCGCACTGGGCGTGCGTGCACGTCACGCCGAAGGCGCGGAACTCCCCCGCCGTCGGCTGGGTGACGACGAGCCCGCCGACGATGACGCCGCTGCCCTCCGGCACGTCGGCCGCGGCGGCGACGACCGTCCCCGGCGTCGCCCCGGCGGCGTCGTCGCCCGCGCCGGGCGCTGCCTCGTCGGCCGCCCCGCTGCAGGCGCTCAGGGTGCCGGCCAGGACCGTGGCCCCGAGGGCGCCGCGCAGCACCACGCGCCGGTCCGGCAGCAGCGCGGGCTGCAGGGGGTGCCGCTCGTCGTGCTGGTCCACGCGTCCTCCTGGGTTGGTGCGGTGCCGCCGCGCGCGTGCTCGTGCACGCCCGCCGGGTGCTTGAGAGTTCCAGCATGCCAGCCGGCCGGCACCCCCGCGCGCCGGTCGGCGCGCGGGCGTGCCACCCCGGTGCCGGCCCGCGCACCGGGCCCGCCGCGGGGTCAGGACCCGGCGGTCCCCGCCCCCACCGCGGCGCGCGCGCGCCCCCGGGCCGCACCCTTCGCGGCGGGGCCGGCGGAGCTGCGGGCGCGCCCCGTGCCCGCCGGGCCGGAGCGGGCCGCCGCCGCGGGGACGGTGAGCACCTCGCGCAGGAACTGGCCGGTGTAGCTCCCCTCGGTCGCCGCGACCTGCTCGGGCGTGCCCTGGGCGACGACCGTGCCACCGCCCGAGCCGCCCTCCGGGCCCATGTCGACGATCCAGTCCGCGGTCTTGATGACGTCGAGGTTGTGCTCGATGACGACGACCGTGTTGCCCTTGTCCACCAGGCTCGTCAGCACGCCGAGCAGCTTGCTGATGTCCTCGAAGTGCAGGCCCGTCGTCGGCTCGTCGAGCACGTAGACGGTGCGCCCGGACGAGCGCTTCTGCAGCTCCGCGGCGAGCTTGACGCGCTGCGCCTCGCCGCCGGACAGGGTCGGCGCGGGCTGGCCCAGGCGGACGTACCCGAGCCCGACGTCGACGAGGGTCCGCAGGTGCCGCGCGATCGCCGGGACCGCCTCGAAGAAGTCGGCCGCCTCCTCGATCGGCATGTCGAGGACCTCGGCGATCGTCCTGCCCTTGAAGTGCACCTCGAGCGTCTCGCGGTTGTAGCGCGCACCGTGGCACACCTCGCACGGGACGTAGACGTCCGGGAGGAAGTTCATCTCGATCTTCAGCGTGCCGTCGCCGGAGCACGCCTCGCAGCGCCCGCCCTTGACGTTGAAGGAGAACCGGCCCGGCAGGTAGCCGCGGACCTTGGCCTCCTGCGTCTCGGCGAACAGCTTGCGCATGTGGTCGAAGACCCCGGTGTACGTCGCCGGGTTGGACCGCGGCGTGCGCCCGATCGGGCTCTGGTCGACGTGCACGACCTTGTCGAGGTGCTCCAGGCCGGTCACGGTCTTGTGCCGCCCGGGCACCCGGCGGGCGCCGTTGAGCTTGTTCGCCAGCACCGTGTAGAGGATGTCGTTGACCAGCGTGGACTTGCCGGACCCGGACACCCCGGTGACGGCGACGAGGCAGCCCAGCGGGAAGGCCACGTCGACGCCGCGCAGGTTGTGCTCGCGCGCGCCCTTGACGACGAGCTGGCGCGCCGGGTCGCGCGGGCGCCGCTCGGCGGGGACCGGGATCGACCGGCGGCCGGCGAGGTAGGCGCCCGTGAGCGAGTCGGGGCTGTCGAGCAGCTCCTGCACCGGGCCGCTGACGACGACCTGCCCGCCGTGCTCCCCCGCGCCCGGGCCGATGTCCACCGCCCAGTCCGCGACCTTGATGGTGTCCTCGTCGTGCTCGACGACGATGAGGGTGTTGCCGAGGTCGCGCAGGCGGGTGAGCGTGTCGATGAGCCGGCGGTTGTCGCGCTGGTGCAGCCCGATCGACGGCTCGTCGAGCACGTAGAGGACGCCGACGAGGCCGGCGCCGATCTGGGTGGCCAGCCGGATGCGCTGCGCCTCGCCGCCGGACAGCGTCCCCGCCGGCCGGTCCAGGCTCAAGTAGTCCAGGCCGACGTCGAGGAGGAACCCGAGCCGGGCGTGGATCTCCTTGAGCACCTGCTCGGCGATCTGCCGCTCCCGCGGGGCCAGCTCGACCTCGCGCAGGAACGCGTCGCAGCCGCGGATCGGCAGGGCGGTGACCTCGGCGATGCTGCGCCCGCCGACGGTGACCGCGAGCACCTCCGGCTTGAGCCGCGCCCCGCCGCAGGTGGGGCAGGGCACCTCGCGCATGTAGCCCTCGTAGCGCTCCCGGCTCCAGTCCGAGTCGGTCTCGGAGTGCCGGCGGCGCACGAAGGGGATCGCGCCCTCGAAGCCCGTGTAGTACGAGCGCTCGCGCCCGTAGCGGTTGCGGTACTTCACGTGGACCTCGTAGTCGAGGCCGTGCAGCACCGCGTCCTTGGCCCGCTTGGGCAGCTTGCGCCACGGGGTGTCGACGTCGAAGCCGAGCGTCTCGGCCAGCGCCTCGAGCAGGCGCACGAAGTAGTCCGCGGACTGCCCGACCGCCCACGGCGCCACCGCGCCGTCGCGCAGCGAGAGGTCCTCGTCGGGGACGAGCAGCTCGGGGTCGATCTCCATCTTCGTGCCGAGGCCGGTGCAGTCCGGGCACGCGCCGTAGGGGGCGTTGAAGGAGAACGAGCGCGGCTCGAGGTCCTCGACCGACAGCGGGTGGTCGTTCGGGCACGCGAGCTTCTCGGAGAACCGCCGCTCCCGGTCGGGGTCGTCCTCGGGCAGGTCGACGAAGTCGAGCACGACGATGCCGTCGGCGAGGCCGAGCGCGGTCTCGACGGAGTCCGTGAGGCGCTGCTTGGCGCTCGCCTTCACCGCGAGGCGGTCGACGACCACCTCGATCGTGTGCTTCTCCTGCTTCTTGAGCTTGGGCGACTCGGCGAGCGGCAGCACCGTGCCGTCGACCCGGGCGCGGCTGTAGCCCTTGGTCTGCAGCTCGCGGAAGAGGTCGGCGTACTCCCCCTTGCGCCCCCGCACCACGGGGGCCAGCACCTGGAAGCGGGTGCCCTCGGCGAGCTCGAGCACCCGGTCGACGATCTGCTGCGGGGTCTGGCGCGCGATGGGCGCGCCGCAGACCGGGCAGTGGGCGCGCCCGGCGCGGGCGAAGAGCAGGCGCAGGTAGTCGTAGACCTCGGTGATCGTGCCGACCGTCGACCGCGGGTTGCGCGAGGTCGACTTCTGGTCGATCGACACCGCCGGCGACAGGCCCTCGATGAAGTCGACGTCGGGCTTGTCCATCTGCCCGAGGAACTGGCGGGCGTAGGCCGAGAGGGACTCGACGTAGCGGCGCTGGCCCTCCGCGAAGATCGTGTCGAAGGCGAGGCTCGACTTGCCGGACCCGGACAGCCCCGTGAAGACGATGAGGCTGTCCCGCGGCAGGTCGAGGGAGACGTCCTTGAGGTTGTGCTCGCGGGCACCACGGACGATGAGGCGGTCGGCCACGGGTCTCTTCCGGTCGGGGTACGGGGCGCTCCGCGGGCGGCGCGCCGGGCGCGGGGGGGGGGCGGGGCCGGCGAGGGGTCCGAGGGGCGACAGCCATGCTATGCGGGCCCTCCGACGGTTTCGCGCCGGAGCGGGGGCGGCTAGCGTCGCGCGCGTGAGCACGCCCACGGCCCCCGTCCCGGTCCCGCCGCAGCCCGGCCCCGGCGGCGCGGACGCCGCCGCGCCGGGGTCCGCGCCGCCCTGGCGGGAGCCGCTGGCGGCCAGCACCCGGCGCTTCCTCGACGCCGCGCGCGGGCTCGACGGGGCCGCGGTCCGCGCGCCCAGCCTGCTGCCCGGCTGGACCCGCGGGCACGTGCTCGCGCACGTGGCGCGCAACGCCGACGGCATGGTCAACCTCGTGCGGTGGGCGGCCACCGGCGAGGAGACGCCCATGTACGCCGACCGCGCCACCCGCGACGCCGACATCGAGCGCGGCGCGGGGCGGCCCCTCGCCGAGCACCTCGCCGACCTCGAGGCCTCGGCGGCCCGGCTCGACGCGGCGCTGCAGGACCTGCGCGGGCCGGCGCTCGACGCCGTGGTGCGGACCTCCTCGGGCACGGAGCTGCCCGGGCGCGACCTGCCCTGGGGCCGGCGGCGCGAGCTCGAGGTGCACCTCGTCGACCTCGACGTCGGCACGACGCCGGCCCACTGGCCCGAGGACTTCGTCCTGCGCACGCTCGACGACCTGGCGCCGCTGTTCCGCCACGCCCGCGAGACGCCGGTGCGCGCGCTGCGCAGCGCGCCCGCGGGGCCGTCCTGGGAGGTGGGCGCGCGCGGGCCCGACCTGCACGGCCCGCCGAGCGCGCTGCTCGCCTGGCTCACCGGCCGCTCGTCCGGCGACGGCCTGCGCCCCGACCCCGACGGCCCGGTGCCGCCCGCGCCGCGCTGGGCCTGAGCCCGCCCGAGCACCCGTACCGACCCCGCGGCGCACCCGCACCCACCCGGAGGGACCCCCGTGACCTACACCGGCGACGTCACCGTCGGCGGCCCCGCCGACGTCCGCGAGGCGGGCGAGCTGCGCGTCACCAAGCTCGCCGTCGGGGCGATGGCGAACAACGCGTACCTGCTCGAGAGCCGCACCACCGGGCAGCGGCTCCTCGTCGACGCCGCCGACGACGCGCCGGCGCTGCTGCGCCTGCTCGGCGACGAGCCCCTGCAGCGCGTGGTGACGACGCACCGGCACGCGGACCACTGGCAGGCGCTCGGCGACGTCGTCGCCGCCACCGGGGCCCGCACGGCGGCCGGCGCCGACGACGTCGAGGGCATCCCGGTCGCCACCGACGACCCGCTCGCGCACGGTGACGAGGTCTGGGTCGGCGACATGGGGCTGCGCGTCGTCGCGCTCCGCGGCCACACCCCGGGCTCGGTCGCGCTGCTGCACGAGGCCGCGGACGGCTCGGTGCACCTGTTCACCGGCGACGCGCTGTTCCCGGGCGGCCCGGGGCGCACCACCTCGCCGGCCGACTTCACCTCGCTCATGGACGACCTCGAGCGCGAGGTGTTCGGCCCGCTGCCGGACGCGACGTGGGTCTACCCGGGGCACGGGGCGGACACCACCCTGGGCGCCGAGCGGCCGTCGCTCGGCGCGTGGCGCGCCCGGGGCTGGTAGCCCGCGGGCGCGCCGCGCGGCTCAGGCGGTCCAGTCGGTGTGCCCGGCGCGGCCGGCCGCCGCGCGCTCGAGCTCGCGGCGGTCGTCGCGGCGGGACTTGGCCAGGCTGAGCACCGTCGTGAGCACGAGCGTGCCGAGGATGACGATCAGCGAGAGCCAGATCGGGATCTCCGGCGCCCAGCCGACGTGCTCGCCGCCGTTGATGAAGGGCAGCTCGTTGGTGTGCAGCGCCTCGAGGACGAGCTTCACGCCGATGAAGGCGAGGATGAAGGACAGGCCGTAGCTGAGGTAGACCAGCCGGTCCAGGAGCCCGCCCAGCAGGAAGTACAGCTGGCGCAGCCCCATGAGCGCGAAGGCGTTGGCCGTGAACACGATGTACGGGTCCTCGGTGAGCCCGTAGATCGCCGGGATCGAGTCGAGCGCGAAGAGCAGGTCCGTGGTGCCGATGGCGACCATGACGACGAGCATCGGGGTGACGAAGCGCCGGCCGTCGACCCGCGTGGTCAGGCTGGCCCCGTGGTACTCGTCGGTGGTCGGCAGCACCCGCCGCACCAGGCGCAGGACGGCGTTCTCCTTGAACTCCTCGTCCTCCTCGTGCCCGCGCGCCAGGTTCACGGCGGTGTAGATGAGGAAGGCGCCGAAGAGGTAGAAGACCCAGGAGAAGCTCTCGATCGCCGCCGCGCCCAGGGCGATGAAGATCCCGCGGAACACGAGGGCGAGCAGGATGCCGACGATGAGCACGATCTGCTGGTACTGCCGCGGCACCGAGAACCGCGCCATGATGATGACGAAGACGAACAGGTTGTCCACCGACAGGCTGTACTCGGTGAGCCAGCCCGCGAAGAACTCCCCGCCGTGCCCGGTGCCCGTCGTGATGAGCATCCCGATGCCGAAGACGACGGCGATGCCCACGTAGACGGCGGTCCAGGCCCCCGCCTCCTTCAGCGACGGCTCGTGCGGGCGGTGCACCGCCCGCACGAGGTCGAAGAGGATGAGGGCGAGCACGCCCCCCACGGTGGCGAACCAGACCCAGGCGGGCTCCACGGGCAGACCTCCGGCGAAGGACGAGCGACGGCCGGAGGTCTCCTCCGCCCCGGACCGGGGTCCGGGACCGACGGCGCCGGGGATCCCCGTGGTGGGGAGCACCGTGCTGACGACGCCGCCGCTGGCGGGAGTACTCCCCTCCACGACCGGGTCAGTGTGGCTGACGAGGGCGGCCCCCGCCTAATCGTGCCCGGCGGTCCTGCCCGCGGCGCTCAGGCCATGCCGGCGGCGTGCATCCCGCGCAGCTCCTTCTTCAGCTCGGCGATCTCGTCGCGCAGCCGGGCGGCGACCTCGAACTGCAGGTCGGCGGCCGCCGCGCGCATCTGGTCCGACAGCTGCTGGATGAGGTCGGCGAGCTCGGTCGAGGGCATCGAGCCCGCGACCTCGCGCGCGTGCTGCCCCGCGCCCTTGGACGACAGCCCCGGCACCGGCGCCTTGCCGCGCGACTGCTGGCGCCCGGACCCGCCGAGCAGCTTCTCGGTGTCCGCGTCCTCGCGGGCGAGCAGGTCGGTGATGTCGGCGATGCGCTTGCGCAGCGGCTGCGGGTCGACCCCCCGCGCCTCGTTGTACGCCACCTGCTTGGCCCGGCGCCGGTTGGTCTCCTCGATCGCGTGCGCCATCGAGGGGGTGATGGTGTCCGCGTACATGTGCACCTGGCCGGACACGTTGCGCGCGGCGCGGCCGATGGTCTGGATGAGCGAGGTCGAGGAGCGCAGGAAGCCCTCCTTGTCCGCGTCGAGGATCGCCACGAGCGACACCTCGGGCAGGTCGAGGCCCTCGCGCAGCAGGTTGATGCCGACGAGCACGTCGTACTCGCCCTGGCGCAGCTCGCGCAGCAGCTCGACCCGCCGCAGCGTGTCGACCTCGCTGTGCAGGTAGCGCACCCGCACGCCGAGCTCGAGCAGGTAGTCCGTGAGGTCCTCGGACATCTTCTTGGTCAGGGTGGTGACGAGCACCCGCTCGTCGCGCTCGGTGCGCTGGCGGATCTCGTGGACCAGGTCGTCGATCTGGCCCTTCGTCGGCTTGACGACGACCTCGGGGTCGACGAGGCCGGTGGGGCGGATGATCTGCTCCACGACGCCCTTGCTGCGGCCCAGCTCGTACGGCCCCGGGGTCGCGGAGAGGTAGACCGTCTGCCCGACGCGCTCGAGGAACTCCTCCCACTTCAGCGGGCGGTTGTCCATCGCGCTGGGCAGGCGGAAGCCGTGGTCGACGAGGGTGCGCTTGCGGGACATGTCGCCCTCGTACATCGAGCCGATCTGCGGCACGGTCACGTGCGACTCGTCGACGACGAGGAGGTAGTCCTCGGGGAAGTAGTCCAGCAGGCAGTTCGGCGCGGAGCCGGCCTCGCGCCCGTCCATGTGCCGCGAGTAGTTCTCGATGCCGGAGCAGAACCCGACCTGGCGCATCATCTCGATGTCGTAGCTCGTGCGCATGCGCAGGCGCTGCGCCTCGAGGAGCTTGCCCTCGCGCTCCATGACCTGCAGGCGCTCGGCCAGCTCGAGCTCGATGTCGGCGATCGCCCGCTCCATGCGCTCCGGGCCGGCGACGTAGTGCGAGGCGGGGAAGACGTACATCTCCTGCTCCTCGCGCACCACCTCGCCGGTGAGCGGGTGGAGCGTGAAGATCTGCTCGATCTCGTCGCCGAAGAACTCGATGCGGACCGCGAGCTCCTCGTACACCGGGATGATCTCGACCGTGTCGCCGCGCACCCGGAAGGTGCCGCGGGTGAACGAGAGGTCGTTGCGGGTGTACTGCATCGTCACGAACTGCCGGAGCAGCTGGTCGCGGTCGACGGTGTCCCCGACCCGCAGGCGGGTCATGCGGTCGACGTACTCCTGCGGGGTGCCCAGGCCGTAGATGCACGACACCGTGGCCACCACGACGACGTCGCGACGGGTGAGCAGCGAGGACGTCGTCGAGTGGCGCAGCCGCTCGACCTCGTCGTTCACCGACGAGTCCTTCTCGATGTAGGTGTCGGTCTGCGGGACGTACGCCTCGGGCTGGTAGTAGTCGTAGTACGAGACGAAGTACTCCACCGCGTTGTTGGGCAGCAGCTCGCGGAACTCGTTCGCCAGCTGGGCGGCGAGGGTCTTGTTGGGCGCCAGCACGAGGGTGGGGCGCTGCAGGCGCTCGATGAGCCACGCCGTCGTCGCGCTCTTGCCCGTGCCCGTCGCGCCGAGCAGCACGACGTCGCGCTCGCCCGCCCGCACCCGGCGCGCGAGCTCGTCGATCGCCGCCGGCTGGTCGCCGGACGGGGAGAACTCGCTGACCACCTCGAAGGGGGCGACGCTGCGGACGATGTCGGTCGTCGGTCTCACGCGTCCGAGCGTACGTCCGCGCCCCGACAGGTTCGGGTCCCCGGCGTCAGCCCTCGGCGGACACGAGCCGCGCCCACAGCCGCTCCACCTGCTCCTCGAGCGCCGCGAGGTCCCCGGAGCCGTCGAGGACCACGTCGGCCGCGGCGAGCCGGCGCTCGCGGCCGGCCTGCGCGGCGACGCGTGCGCGCGCCTGCTCCTCGTCCATCCCGCGGCCCTCGACGAGCCGGCGCACCTGCAGCTCCACGGGGGCGTCCACGACGACGACCAGGTCGTACGACCCCTCCTGGCCCGTCTCCACGAGCAGCGGCACGTCGTGCACGACCACCGCGCCGTCCGGCGCCGCGGCCTCGCGCTCGGCCGCGAGGGCCCGTACGCGCGGGTGCACCAGGGCGTCGAGCTCGGCGCGGCGCCGCGGGTCCGCGAAGACGACCGCGGCCAGCGCGGGGCGGTCCAGCGCGCCGTCCGGGCGCAGGACCCCGGGACCGAACGCCCCGGCGACCGCGGCCAGGCCGGGGGTGCCGGGCGCGACGACCTCGCGCGCCAGCAGGTCGGCGTCGACGACGACGGCCCCGCGGCGGGCCAGCGCCGCGGACGCGGCGCTCTTGCCGGCGCCGATGCCGCCCGTGAGGCCGACCCGCCGGACGCGCCGCCCCGCGGGGCCCGGCCCGGTCACCGCGTGCCCGGGGTCGCGGGCGGTGCCCCGTCCAGGGGCTCCGGGCGGGCGTCGAGCACCGCCTGCGCGGCCTCGACGAGCGCCGGGCGCACCGCCGCCGGCGGCACCACGCCGCGGGCCAGGGTCACGACGAGGGTCGCCCGCCCGGACGCGAGGACCACGCTGCTCGCCGTCCGGCCGGTGATGAGGAAGCCGTCGACCGCGCCGACCGGCTGCGGCGCGACGGCGTCGCCGCGGCCGCTGGCCCGCTCCACGGTCGCGTCGACCCGGCCGGCGGCCACCTCCGCGGTGCCGTAGGCGCTGAGCGCGACCTCGAGGGCGGGCTCGCCGGCACGGCGCGTGCGCCCCCACGTGCAGGTGGTGCGGCCCTCGCGCCCGGACGCGGCCTCGGGGCCCTGGCGCACCACCGCGCCGGGGCCGGGCAGGGGGCGGGCCAGGGCCTCGACGAGGCGGGTCGACGGCACGAGCCCCGGGCAGTCGCGCGGCAGGGCGACGGGCGCCGGCGCCGCGGCGGGCCCGGCCGGCGGCGTGGCCGTGCCGGTCGCCGCGGGCGCGCCCCCCGGCGTCGCGGCGCCCCCGGCGTCCCCGTCGCCGTCGCCCGACCCGGAGCAGCCGCTGAGCAGGAGCGCCGGCAGGAGCGCGGGCAGGACCAGCGCGGGCAGCAGGCGGGCGGCGGGCGTCGCTCGGCTCCTCACGCCCCGCACCCTAGCCGGGCCCGCGGGCGTGCCCGGGGAGGGGCGAGCACGGGGCGGGCGGAGCCCGCGAGCGCGTCCCCGGGACGCGGCGAGCCCCCGCCCGGCGGACCGGACGGGGGCTCGACGTGCGCCGCGGAGGGGCCGCGGGTCGTGCGGGTGCTGCTGCTCAGCCGCCGGTGAGCTTCTCGCGCAGCGCGGCGAGGGCCTCGTCCGAGGCCAGCGTGCCGCTCGCCTCGGGCGACTCCGAGGAGTACGTCGACGGGGCCGGGCCCGAGGACGCCGCCGGGGTGCCGGTGCTCGCCGCCTCGGCCTCGGCCGCGCGGGAGTCCTCGACCTGCTTGCGGTGCGCCTCGTAGCGGGCCTGCGCCTCGGCGTAGGACCGCTCCCACTCCTCGCGCTGCTGCTCGTAGCCGGGCAGCCAGTCGTTGGTCTCGGGGTCGAAGCCCTCCGGCCAGATGTAGTTGCCCTGCGCGTCGTAGGACGCGGCCATGCCGTAGAGGGTCGGGTCGAACTCGGCGTCGCCGGTCACACCCTCGTTGGCCTGCTTGAGCGAGAGCGAGATGCGCCGGCGGTCGAGGTCGATGTCGATGACCTTGACGAAGATCTCGTCGCCGACCTGGACGACCTGCTCGGGGATCTCGACGTGGCGCTCGGCCAGCTCGGAGATGTGGACGAGGCCCTCGATGCCCTCGTCGACGCGCACGAACGCGCCGAACGGCACGAGCTTGGTGACCTTGCCGGGGACGACCTGGCCGATCTGGTGGGTCCGGGCGAACTGCTGCCACGGGTCCTCCTGCGTCGCCTTGAGCGACAGCGAGACCCGCTCGCGGTCCATGTCGACGTCGAGGACCTCGACCGTGACCTCCTGGCCGACCTCGACGACCTCGGAGGGGTGGTCGATGTGCTTCCAGGACAGCTCGGAGACGTGCACGAGGCCGTCGACGCCGCCGAGGTCGACGAAGGCGCCGAAGTTGACGATCGACGAGACGACGCCCGAGCGGACCTGGCCCTTCTGCAGGGTCGTCAGGAAGTTCTGGCGGACCGCGGACTGGGTCTGCTCGAGCCAGGCGCGGCGCGACAGGACCACGTTGTTGCGGTTCTTGTCGAGCTCGATGATCTTGGCCTCGAGCTTCTGGCCCACGTAGGGCTGCAGGTCGCGCACGCGGCGCATCTCCACGAGCGAGGCCGGGAGGAAGCCGCGCAGCCCGATGTCGAGGATGAGACCGCCCTTGACGACCTCGATGACGGTGCCCTCGACGATGCCGTCCTCGTCCTTGATCTTCTCGATCGTGCCCCAGGCGCGCTCGTACTGGGCGCGCTTCTTGGACAGGATGAGCCGGCCCTCCTTGTCCTCCTTCTGGAGGACCAGGGCCTCGACCTCGTCGCCGACGGCGACGACCTCGTTGGGGTCGACGTCGTGCTTGATCGACAGCTCGCGCGAGGGGATGACGCCCTCGGTCTTGTAGCCGATGTCGAGCAGGACCTCGTCGCGGTCGACCTTGACGATGACCCCCTCGACGATGTCGCCGTCGTTGAAGTACTTGATCGTCTGGTCGATCGCTGCGAGGAAGTCTTCCTCGGACCCGATGTCGTTCACCGCGACGGTGGGCGTCGTGGCGATCGAGGGGGCGTCGGTGCTGGCCGTCATGTGCTGGGGGACTCCGTTGCGGACAGGTGTCGTCGGGCGCGCGCGACGGGCCCTTCCGTAACCTGCCGGGGCCGTGGGTCCGCGAGGGCGGGGACGACGATCGACACCTACGAGCGCGGCCCGCTCCGTCCGAGGACGCGCAGACCCGTGGCGCGTCGACCAGCGTACGGCGCGCGCGCAGGCCGGGTCAACGCGGGGTCCGCACCGGTCCCCGCGGGCCCGCCCCGGCTGCCGCGGCGCCGTCGGCCGCTCCGGATCCTGCCACTAACCTCGCCCCGGTGGAGGCTCCCCCGCCGCCCGGCCCGCCGGCCGGCGTCGCGCGCACCGACGTGGACCCCGCCGAGGCCGCGGCCGCGGCGCGGGGCTGGTGGGACGCCGAGGCGGGCGCGTACCTCGCGGAGCACCGCGCCGACCTCGGCGACGTCGCCCTGGTGTGGGGCCCCGAGGGGCTCGCCGAGCAGGACGCCGGGCTGCTCGGGCCGGTGGCCGGGCGCCGCGCCGTCGAGGTGGGGTGCGGCGCCGCCCAGGGCGCGCGCTGGCTGCGCAGCCGCGGCTGCGACGCCGTCGGGGTCGACGTGTCGGCCGGGATGCTCGCCGCGGCGCGCCGGCTCGACGCCGAGACCGGCGTCCCCGTGCCGCTCGTGCAGGCCGACGCCCGCGCCCTCCCCCTCGCGACGTCGAGCGTCGACCTGGCCTGCTCGGCGTACGGCGCCCTGCCCTTCGTCGCGGACCCGCGCACCGTGCACCGGGAGGTGGCCCGGGTGCTGCGCCCCGGCGGGCTCTGGGTGTTCTCGGTGACCCACCCCGTCCGGTGGTGCCTGCCCGACGACCCCGGGCCCGGGGGCCTGCGGGTGACGTCGTCCTACTTCGACCGGACGCCGTACGTCGAGCTCGACGCGGCGGGGCGCGCGACGTACTCCGAGCACCACCGGACGGTCGGGGACCACGTGCGCGACGTCGTCGCCGCCGGGTTCCGCCTCGTCGACCTCGTCGAGCCGGAGTGGCCGGCGGGGCGCACCACGACGTGGGGCGGCTGGAGCCCGCTGCGCGGGCGGCTGGTCCCCGGCACCGCGGTCTTCCGCTGCGAGCTGCCGGCGGCGTAGGAGGGCCCCGGCGGGGCAGCGGAGGGGCGGCGGAGGTGCAGGTGCGGGGTCGGTGCGGCGGGAGGTCCGGGCGGGTGCGGTGGGTGTGGTCGGAGCAGGTGCGGGACACGCGCCTGCCGTGGGGGCTCGGCGACCGCCTCGACTCCCGGCTCGGCTGGCGGCTGCGCCGCTACGCCTCCCCCCTGCAGCCGCTCGGCTGGCTCGCCGCGGGGGTGCCGCCGTCGCGCATCGGGTACGGCCCCGGCCCGCTCACCGCGGCCCGCCGGCGGCGCCACGCGCGGGCGGCGGCGGGCAAGCCGGTGCGGCTCTGCCTGCTCGAGGGCCCGGTGCGCGGGACGCGCTTCAGCCCGGTCACGGCCTTCTGGGTCAACGAGCGCAGCCGGCTGGTGCACGCCGTCGTGGACGAGCCGGAGGGCGCCGACGTGCTGTGGGTGCACACCCAGGACCCCGTGGCCCCGGAGGTCCGCCCGGCGCTGGAGCGGATGCTCGCCCGGGCGCGGCCCGGCGCGCCGGTGCTCAACCCGCTGGGCGCGTACGACGCCTACCACCGGGCGGGGACCTTCGCCCGGCTCCGCGACGCGGGCGTCAGCGTGCCCGACCCGGAGCCGCGCGCGGGCGACCTCGTGGTCGTCAAGGGCCCGGGCCAGACGAGCGCGAAGGAGCTCGTGCCGTACCGTCCGCCGCTGGCCCCCGGGCACCGCGCGTTCGCCTACGTCGACGCGCGCGGGCCGGACGGGCTGCACCGGCGCTACCGCACCTTCCACCTGCTCGGCACGGTCCACCCGGGCGACGTGGTGAGCAGCAGCGCGTGGGAGGTGGGGCTCGGCACCCTCGAGGGGCACGAGCCGACGTACGTGATGACCGACGAGGAAGAGGAGCAGGTGCGCAGGGTGGGAGAGGTGCTCGGGCTCGACTGGTTCTGCGTGGACCACGTGCGGCGGGCCGGCGACGGGCGCCCGTTCGTCACGGACGTGAACGTCTACCCGACGGCGGTCGTCGGCGAGCGGGTCGACGCGCAGCTCGGGGCGCGGGGGCGCTGGCACTTCCTCGACACGGCGGAGCGGATGGGCGTGCCGGAGCAGCACGGCTCCTTCTGGCCGCGCTTCGACGAAGCGTTCGCGCGGCTGCTCGGGCTCGACCCCGCCCCGACGGGGACCGCGGGGGCGACCGCGTGAGCGAGGAGCGCGCGCCCCTCGTCACCGTCGTGATGCCCACCCGCGACCGGGCGGCGCTGCTCCCCCGCGCCGTGCACTCGGTGCTCGGGCAGAGCATGCCCGACCTCGAGCTCGTCGTCGTCGACGACGGCTCGACCGACGGGACCGCCGACCTGCTCGCGAGCGTCGCCGACCCGCGGCTGCGCGTGCTGGCGCAGCCGGCGCGCGGCGTCTCCGCGGCCCGCAACGCCGCGCTCGCGGCCGCGCGCGGCGAGCTCGTCGCCTACCTCGACACCGACAACACGTGGTCCCCGGAGTTCCTCGAGGTCATGGTGTCCGAGCTGCGCGAGGAGGACGTGCTCGCCTACTGCGGGCGGCACCTGTTCCTCCTCGACGGCCCGCCCGGGGACGCCCGGGTCGTCGCCCGGCGCACGTCCTCGCCGCCGTACAACCCCGCGGCGCTGCTGCGGCACAACACCATCGACACCAACGTCATGGTCCACCGGCGCTGGGTGGTCGACGAGGTCGGCGGCTTCGACGAGGAGCTGCACCGGCTCGTCGACTGGGACCTCGTCGTGCGCATCGTGCTGCGGCACCCGTTCGCCGTGCGCCACGTCGACCAGGTGCTCTGCGACTACCACTACTACCGCCGCGCGCAGCTGCCGACCATCACGAACGGCGCGTTCGACGACGCGGCGCTCGACGGGCTCTTCGGCCTCGGCGAGCGCGACCCGGTGGACCGGGCCGTGCTCGCCAAGATCGCCGCGGACCTGCAGGAGCGCCGGCCGGCGCGCTAGGCGCCGGCCCTCCCGCTCCCGCCCGCCGCCGGGCTAGTGCCCGGCCTCGTGCCAGGTGCGCCCCCAGCCGACCGAGACGTCGAGGGGCACCGACAGCTCGGCGGCGGCGCCCATCTCGCGGCGCACGAGCTCCTCGACGCCGGCCTGCTCGCCGTCGGCCACCTCGAGCACGAGCTCGTCGTGGACCTGCAGGAGGAGGCGCGAGCGGAGGCCGCCCTCGTGCAGCGCGCGGTCGACCCGCAGCATGGCGACCTTGATGATGTCGGCGGCCGAGCCCTGGATCGGGGCGTTGAGCGCCATCCGCTCGGCCATCTCGCGCCGCTGGCGGTTGTCGCTCGTGAGGTCGGGCAGGTAGCGCCGGCGCCCGAGGATGGTCTCGGTGTAGCCCGACGTGCGGGCCCGGTCGACGACCGCCCGGAGGTAGTCGCGGACGCCGCCGAAGCGCTCGAAGTACTCCGCCATGAGCGCCGAGGCCTCGTCGCGCCCGATGCCGAGCTGGCCGGAGAGGCCGTACGCGCTCAGCCCGTACGCCAGGCCGTACGACATCGCCTTGATCTTGGCGCGCTGCTCCGGGTCGACGTCGGCCGGCGGGACCCCGAAGACCCGCGACGCGACGAAGGCGTGCAGGTCCTCCCCCGACTGGAACGCCTCGATGAGCCCCGCGTCCTCCGACAGGTGCGCCATGATCCGCATCTCGATCTGGCTGTAGTCGGCCGTCATGAGCGCCACCCCGCCGCCGGGGCCCACGACGAACCCCTCGCGGATGCGCCGGCCCTCCTCGGTGCGGATCGGGATGTTCTGCAGGTTGGGGTCGGTGGAGGAGAGCCGGCCGGTGGCGGCGATCGTCTGGTTGAAGGTCGTGTGGATGCGCCCGTCGTCGGCCACGGTCTCGAGCAGGCCGGTGACCGTCTGCTTCAGGCGCGAGGCGTCGCGGTGCCGCAGCAGGTGCGCGAGGAACGGGTGCCCGGTCTGCGCGTGGAGCGCCTGCAGCGCGTCGGCGTCGGTCGTGTAGCCCGTCTTGGTGCGCTTGGTCTTGGGCATGCCGAGCTCGTCGAAGAGCACCACCTGCAGCTGCTTGGGCGAGCCGAGGTTGATCTCCTTGCCGATGACCTCGTACGCCGCGTCGGCGGCCGCCTTGACCTGGTCGGCGAAGTGGTCCTCGAGGGAGCGCAGGTGCGCGTCGTCGACCGCGATGCCCGTGCGCTCCATCCGCGCCAGGACGTCGACGAGCGGCAGCTCGACCTCCGCGAGGAGCCGGCTCCCGCCGGTGCGCTCGAGCTCGGCGTCCAGCGCCTCGGCGAGGTCGATCACGGCGCGCGCCCGCACCACGGCGGCCTCGACCTGGTCGTCCTCGTCGCCGCCGTCGAGGGAGAGCTGCCCACCGCCGTCGGCCTCGCTGCGCAGCTCCCGGCGCAGCTGGCGCAGCGTGAGGTCCGCCAGGTCGTACGAGCGCTGGTCCGGCCGCACGAGGTAGGCGGACAGCGCGGTGTCGCTCGTGACGCCCCGCACCGGCCAGCCGCGCGCGGCGAGCGCGTGCAGCGGGCCCTTCGCGTCGTGCAGGCACTTGGGCCGCGAGGGGTCGTCGAGCCAGGCCGCGAGCGCGGCGTCGTCCTCGGGGGTGAGCGCGGCGGGGTCGAGGTACGCCCCGTGCCCGTCCGCCGAGGCCAGCGCGAGCCCGTGGACGTCGCCCGTGCCCCGCGCCCAGTGGCCCACGACGTGCACGCCGGTGCGCGCCCCCGCCGGCGCGTGCTGCGCGAGCCACGCCGCGACCTCGCCGGGCGCGAGCGCGCCGCCGGTGACCTCGAAGCCCTCGTCGGCCTCCGGCTCGGCCGCGGTGAGGGTCTCGTAGAGCCGGTCGCGCAGGACCCGGAACTCGAGCGCGTCGAAGACCTCGTGCACCGCCTCGCGGTCCCACTGGCGCACCGCGAGGTCGCCGGGCTGCTCGTCGATGGGCACCTCGCGCACGAGCTCGGTGAGCCGGCGGTTGGTGACCGCCTGCGCGAGGTGGGCGCGCAGCGCCTCGCCCGCCTTGCCCTTGACCTCGTCGACCCGGTCGACGAGCGCCTCGAGGGAGCCGAACTCCACGACCCACTTGGCCGCGG
This sequence comes from Vallicoccus soli, assembly GCF_003594885.1. Lineage (NCBI taxonomy): Bacteria > Bacillati > Actinomycetota > Actinomycetes > Motilibacterales > Vallicoccaceae > Vallicoccus > Vallicoccus soli. Next base: position 39,558 of record NZ_QZEZ01000008.1, on the reverse strand, counting down.
TCTTCTCCCCCACGCCGGGGATCTTGGGCAGGTTGTCGCTGGGGTCGCCGCGCAGCGCCGCGAAGTCGGGGTACTGCGTCGGGCTGAGGCCGTACTTGTCCTGCACCGCCGCGGGCGTCATGCGGGACAGCTCGGACACCCCGCGCACCGGGTAGAGCACGGTGGTGCGCTCGGAGACGAGCTGGAAGGCGTCGCGGTCGCCGGTGCAGACGAGGACGTCGTAGCCCTCGGCCTCGGCCCGGGTCGTGAGCGTGGCGATGACGTCGTCGGCCTCGTAGCCCTCCGCCTCGACGACGGGGATGCGCAGCGCCTCCAGGACCTCCTTGACGAGCGCCACCTGCCCGCGGAACGCGTCGGGGCTCGCCGTGCGGTTGGCCTTGTAGTCCGCGAAGGCCTCGTTGCGGAACGTGGTGCGCGAGACGTCGAAGGCCACCGCCACGTGCGTCGGCGCCTCGTCGCGCAGCACGTTGATGAGCATGGAGGTGAACCCGTAGACCGCGTTGGTCGGCTGGCCCGTCGTCGTCGAGAAGTTCTCCACCGGCAGCGCGTAGAAGGCGCGGTAGGCCAGCGAGTGCCCGTCGAGCAGCAGCAGGCGCGAGCGCCCGTCGTCCGGCCGCGGAGCCGGGGCGGCCGCCGCCCGCGCGGACGCGCCGCTGCGCGCGCGGGAGCGGGGTCGGGACGTGCTGGGGGCGCTGGCGGCGGGGGGCGTCACGACAGGGATCGTAGGCGCCGCCACCGACGGTCGAGGGCCGCGCTGTGCTCAGTCCAGGCCGGCGGGGCCGGCGGGGCGGGCTGCGCGGCGGGCCCGGCCGCCGCGGCGGCGGGCGAGCAGGTCCCCGACCGCGGCCGAGCGCTCGGCCGGCGCCAGCGCACGGCGCAGCGCGGGCAGGGCGGCCGCCCGGCGCACCAGGCCGGGCGCGAAGCCCAGCCGCGCGTAGAAGCGCTGCGCGTCGCGGTGCTGCGCGGGGACGTCGGCCACGAGCCCGCCCGTCCCGCAGCGCTCGGCGAGCTCGGCGGCGCGGGCGAGCAGCGCGCGCCCCGCCCCCTGGCGCCGGCACGCCTCGCGCACGTGCAGGCAGGCCACCTCGAGCACCGGCGGGCGCCCCAGCAGCTCGGCGCCCAGCGAGGCGGGCGCCCGTCCGGTCACGAGCACGCCGGCGACCGCGCCGCCGAGCACCGCCACGTCGACGTGCACCGCCTCGTCGGCGCGGGCGCGGGCCAGCAGGGCGAGCACCGCCTCGTCCGAGGGCAGCGGCAGGCCCGCCCGGGCGCTGCCGGCGGCCGCGCGCACCTCGTGCCACAGCGCGACGAGGTCGGGCAGGTCGTCGGGGACGGCCTCGCGCACGGTGACGGGCGGTCGGGGCACCGGTCCTCCTCGCGGTCGGTTCTGCGCACGCCGCAGCACGGCGGCGCACCGCCCGGCAGCACGGGTGCGGCCGGGCAGCGGGCGCGGGTCCGGCATCATGTCCCCCGACGTGCCCCCCGACGTCCAGGGGCCGAAGACTACGACCACGGGCCCCGCGGGGGAAGGCCGGGCGCCGCGCGGGCCCCGTCCGGCCGGGAGCGTTCCCGGTGGGTCGCCGCGCGACGACGCAGCGCTGCCACGGGCGGCAGGAGGAGGTGGCCGGTGCCGGTCGGCACGGGGACGGCCCTCAACGTGGCGACGGTGCTCGCCGGCTCGGCGCTGGGGGTGGCCCTGGGCCACCGGCTCCCCGAGCGCACCCGCTCGGTCGTGACCGACGCGCTGGGGCTCGTGACCCTCCTCGTCGCGGCGCTCAGCGCCGTGGCCGTGCTCGACCCGGCGCTGCGCGCGGCCGTCGGCGCCAGCGCCCCGGTGCTCGTCGTCCTCGGCTCGCTCGTGGTCGGCGGCGTCGCCGGCTCGCTGCTGCGCGTCGAGGACCGCCTCGACGGGCTCGGCGCCCTCGTGCAGCGCCGGCTCGCCGGGGGCGGGGCCGGCGCAGGGGCCGGCGAGGGGGCCGCGGGCGAGGGGGCCGCGGGCGAGGCTGCGCGGGCCCGCTTCGTCGAGGGCTTCGTCACCGCCTCGCTCGTCTTCTGCGTGGGCCCGCTGACGGTCCTCGGGTCGCTGTCCGACGGGCTGGGGCGCGGGATCGACCAGCTCGCCCTCAAGGCCACCCTCGACGGCTTCGCGTCCGTGGCCTTCGCGGCCAGCCTCGGGTGGGGCGTGGCCGCCTCCGCCCTCGTCGTGCTCGTCGTGCAGGGCGGGCTCACCGCCGTGGGCGCGCTCGTCGGCGGCGTCGTCCCCGAGTCCTCGGTCGCGGCCCTGACCGCGGTCGGCGGCCTGCTGCTCGTCGGCGTCGCGCTGCGCCTGCTCCGGGTGCGCCCCGTGCCGGTGGGGGACCTCCTGCCCGCCCTCGTGGTCGCGCCGTTGCTCACCGCGGTGGTCGCCGCCCTGCGGTGACGGGACCGCCGGGGGCGCAGGCAACCGTCGTGTTACGAACGGCCGCGACACGGCTGTGCCGCGGGTCACCTGTGGTTATAGTCCGCAAGCCCGTCCGGCCCCCCGGACGGGCCGCCGCGCCCTGCCGGTCACCCGCCGGCGGCGCCGCACACCCAGGTCGACCGGAGGGACACCCCCGAGTGCGCAGGAGAGAGCCACGCCCGTCCGTCCCGGGCGTGAGCCCGCCGCTGGCCGCCGTGCTCCTGGCGCTCCTCGCGCTGCTGGGGCTGGGCGCGGCCACGGCCGGCACCGCAGCCGCCCTGTCCACCCCCGCGCCGACGCCGGCCGCGACCGCCGAGGTCGCCCCCGGCGCCACCCCCGGCGCGGGCGACCCCGCGGCGCCGGGCACCGGCGCGCCGGCCGAGCCCGAGGGCGAGACGGTGCAGGGCCGGCTGGAGTTCGAGGACGCCCCGCAGGAGGGCGTCGTCGTCACCGTCGAGGGCGGCGGCTTCAGCGGCGAGGCCACGACCGACGCCGAGGGAGCCTGGGTCGTCGACGTGCCGGGCCCGGGGTCGTACACGGTGACCCTCGACGAGGAGTCGCTCGCCGAGGGCGTGTCGCTGCGCAACCCCGATCGCAACCCGATCACCACGCAGGTCAACGGCGGGCAGAACAAGACGGTCCTCTTCGCGCTGGGCGAGGGCAGCCGCCAGGTCGCCAGCGACGCCGACCGCGCGCTGCAGCTCGCCGCGGAGGGCCTGCGCTTCGGCCTGCTCATCGCGCTCGCCGCGGTCGGGCTCTCCCTCATCTTCGGCACCACGGGGCTGACGAACTTCGCGCACGGCGAGCTGGTGACGCTCGGGGCGCTCGTCGCCTTCCTCTTCCACGGCACCCTCGGGGTGCCGCTGTGGCTCGCGACCCTGCTCACGATCGTGGTCTGCGGGCTCCTCGGCGGCGTCGTGGACCGCGGCCTCTGGGCGCCGCTGCGCTCGCGGGGCACCGGCCTCATCGCGATGATGATCGTCTCGATCGGCCTGTCGCTCTTCGTCCGCTACCTCTACCTCTACCTCTTCGGCGGCACCACGCGCTCGTACCCCGACGCGCAGGGCCAGGAGGCGGTGGACCTCGGCCCGATCACGCTGAGCCCGCTGGACTACCTGAGCATGCTCATCGCGGTCGTCGTGCTCGTCGCCGTGGGCTTCGCGCTGCTGCGCACCCGCATCGGCAAGGCCACCCGCGCGGTCGCCGACAACCCGGCGCTGGCGTCCGCGTCGGGCATCGACGTCGAGGGAGTCATCCGCACCGTCTGGATCGTGGGCGCCGCGCTCGCCGGCCTCGCCGGCGTGCTGCTCGGCATCGCCCAGCAGGTGAACTGGCAGATGGGCTTCCAGATCCTGCTGCTCATCTTCGCCGCGGTCACGCTCGGCGGCCTGGGCACCGCCTTCGGCGCCCTCGTCGGCAGCCTCGTCGTCGGGATCTTCGTCCAGGTCTCCACGCTGGTGATCCCGGCGGAGCTCAAGAACGTGGCGGCCCTGGCCGTCCTCATCGTGATCCTGCTCGTGCGGCCCCAGGGGATCCTGGGCCGGCGCGAGCGGGTCGGCTGACAGGGAGCAGGGCACATGGACTGGGGCGCCATCCTCGAGAACGCGCTGCGCTCGGCGGTCGGGCTGGAGACGATCGTCTACGCGCTGGCCGCGATCGGGCTCAACGTGCACTTCGGCTACACCGGCCTGCTCAACTTCGGCCAGGCGGCGTTCCTCGCCGTCGCCGCGTACGGCATCTCCATCACCGTCGCCACCGCCGGGCTCAGCTTCTGGCTCGGCATCGTCTTCGGCCTGCTCGGCGCCGTCGTGCTCGCGCTGCTGCTGGGCATCCCGACCCTGCGGCTGCGGGCGGACTACCTCGCCATCGTCACCATCGCCTCGGCGGAGATCTTCCGGCTCGTCGTGCGCTCGACGAGCCTGGCCGACGAGACCGGCGGCTCGAACGGCCTCACCGGCTTCTCCGAGGGCTTCTACGACCTGAGCCCCTTCACCGGCGGCGAGTACGGCTTCGGCCCGTTCCGCTACAGCGGGCGCACGCTGTGGATCCTGCTCGTCGGCTGGGCCCTCGTCGTCCTCGCCTGCCTCGTCGTCTACCTGCTCATGCGCAGCCCGTGGGGCCGTGTCATCAAGAGCATCCGCGAGGACGAGGACGCCGTGCGCTCCCTCGGCAAGAACGTGTACGCCTACAAGATGCAGGCCCTCGTCATCGGCGGCGTGCTCGGCTCGCTGGGCGGCTTCGTCTTCGCCCTGGGTCGCGCGGCGGTGCAGCCGGACATCTACGGCACCGAGCTGACGTTCTTCGCGTACACCGTGCTCCTGCTCGGCGGCGCGGCCCGCGTGCTCGGCCCGGTGGTCGGCGCCGTCATCTTCTGGGTCGTGCTCTCCCTGACCGACAACATCCTCAACCAGGCGATCGACGCGGGCTACATCTCCCAGTCCCTGCTGTCCACGTCGCAGATCGGGCAGGTCCGCTTCATGCTGGTGGGGCTCGCGCTCATGCTGCTCATGATCTTCCGCCCGCAAGGGATCTTCGGCGACCGGAGGGAGCTGGCCCTCGATGGCCGCTGACAGCACCGGCGGGGCGACCGCCACGACCGCCGGGACCGGCCCCCGCAAGGCGGCCGCCGTGGCGGCCCTGCGCGACGTGCCGCACCGCCCCGGCGCGCCCAAGCCCGACCCGATCCTCGTGGTCGACGGCGTCCAGCGGCGCTTCGGCGGCCTCACGGCGGTCGACGTCGAGCACATCGAGGTCCAGCGCGGTGCGATCACCGCGCTCATCGGGCCCAACGGCGCCGGCAAGACGACGTTCTTCAACCTGCTCACCGGGTTCGACAAGCCCGACGAGGGCCGCTGGGAGTTCGACGGGCAGTCGCTCGCCGGGGTGCCGGCGTACAAGGTCGCCCGCCGCGGCATGGTCCGCACCTTCCAGCTCACGAAGGCGCTCTCGCGCCTGACGGTGATCGAGAACATGCGGCTCGGGGCCACCGGCCAGCGCGGCGAGAGCCTGCTGCGGGCCATGCTGCGCCCGCTGTGGGGCGACCAGGAGCGGGCGATCACCGAGCGCGCCGACGACCTGCTCCGGCGCTTCAAGCTCGACGCCAAGCGCGAGGACTTCGCCGGCAGCCTGTCCGGCGGCCAGCGCAAGCTCCTCGAGATGGCGCGCGCGCTCATGGTCGGCCCGCAGATGGTCATGCTCGACGAGCCGATGGCCGGCGTGAACCCGGCGCTCACCCAGTCGCTGCTCGGGCACGTCAAGGACCTGCGCGAGCAGGGGATGACCGTCCTCTTCGTCGAGCACGACATGGACATGGTCCGCGACATCTCCGACTGGGTGATCGTCATGGCCCAGGGCCGGGTCGTCGCGGAGGGCCCGCCGGACTCGGTCATGGCCGACCCCGCCGTCATCGACGCCTACCTCGGCGGGCACCACGACGCCCCGCTGAGCATCGAGGAGGAGGACCGCCAGCTCGCCGACGCCGAGGCGCAGGTCGAGCGGGAGATCCAGGCCGAGGAGGGCAAGTGAGCCACAGCATGGGCGCGCCCGGTGCGGACCCCGCACCGGGCGGCGCGAGCACGACCGGCAGCACCGGCAGCACCGGAGCCACCGGCGGCACCGGCAGCTCCGAGGTCGGCGACCGCACCGAGCACCTGCGCGCCTCGGAGGGCGCGCTGCTGCGCGCCGACGCCCTCGTGGCGGGCTACCTGCCCGGGGTGAACATCCTCAACGGCTGCGACCTGTACTGCCGGGAGGGCGAGCTCGTCGGCATCATCGGCCCCAACGGCGCCGGCAAGTCGACGCTGCTCAAGGCGCTCTTCGGGCTCGTGAAGATCCGCGACGGGAGCGTCACGCTGCGCGGGGACGACATCACCGGGCTCCGGGCCAACAAGCTCGTCGGCAAGGGCGTCGGCTTCGTGCCGCAGACGAACAACGTCTTCCCCTCGCTCACCATCGAGGAGAACCTGCAGATGGGGCTGTACCAGGCCCCCAAGCGGTTCGCCGAGCGCTTCGACTTCGTCACCGGCCTGTTCCCCGCCCTGGGCGACCGGCGCAAGCAGCGGGCCGGCTCGCTGTCCGGCGGCGAGCGGCAGATGGTGGCCATGGGCCGCGCGCTCATGATGGAGCCGTCGGTGCTGCTGCTGGACGAGCCCTCGGCGGGCCTGTCCCCCGCCATGCAGGACGAGGTCTTCATCCGCACCCGGCAGATCAACCGGGCCGGCGTCTCGGTCATCATGGTCGAGCAGAACGCCCGGCGCTGCCTGCAGATCTGCGACCGCGGCTACGTGCTGGACCAGGGGCGCAACGCGTACACGGCGAGCGGGCGCGACCTCATGAACGACCCGAAGGTCATCGAGCTCTACCTGGGCACGCTCGCCAAGGCCTGAGGCCCGCCGCAGCGGCTCCGTCGACGAGGGCCCGCACCCCGGCAGGGGGTGCGGGCCCTCGCGGCGTCCCGGGCGCCCTGCGGGCCCCCGGGGACGCCGTGCGGAGCGCGGGACGGACCGCGCACGGACCGCATACGGACCGCGCACGGACAGCTGACCGGCTGCGGCCGGGGCGGGCTGCCCCACCACCGCCGGACCCGCGCACGCACGCCGCAGGCCCCGCCCCCACGGGAGGGGACGGGGCCTGCGGGACGAGCCGGGGACGCTCCGACGCTCAGGTCAGAGGGTGCCCTCCTGGGCCTCCAGGAAGGTGTACTTGTTGTCCGGGCCGTACTGGTAGACGCCGATCGTGGCCTGCGTCGGGTCGCCGGCGTCGGAGAACTCGATCGGGCCGGAGATGCCGTCGTAGTCGATGTCGGTGCCGGCCTCGAGGAGCTCCTTGCAGTCCGCGAAGGTCTCGCACTTCTCGCCCTCGCGCGAGACGTTGACGAGCTCGCTCGCGATCGCGGTGCCGCTGTCGTTCTCCGCGGCGATCGCGGCCAGGGCGCTGAGGACCGTCGCGTCGTACGACTCCGCGGCGTAGGAGTAGTCCTTCAGCTGCGGGTCGACCTCGAGCAGGCTCGCCCGGAAGTCGTCCGGCGCCTGCGCGCCCGGCAGGGTGCCCTTGGCGCCCTCGAGCGTGCCGGGCTGGAAGTCCGCCGAGTAGTCGGCGAGGTTGCCGTCGACGAAGTAGACCTTCGACATGTCGTACCCCTGGCTCTGCAGCTCGGGGACGATCTTCTTCGCCTCGTCGAAGGACACCAGCGCGATGGCGTCGGGGTCCTCGGCGAGCACCGAGCTGACGTCGGCGGAGAAGTCCGCGGCCTTCGGGTCGTAGACCTTCTTCGCGACGACCTCGCCGCCGCCGTCGGTGACCGACTGCTCGATGTTGTCCGCGAGGCCCGTGCCGTACGGGTCCTGCAGCGCGAGGATGCCGATGGCGGCGTTGCCGTCGCCGAGCATGACGTCGCCGAGCACGCGGCCCTGGAGCACGTCGGACGGGGCGGTGCGGAAGTAGAGGCCCTTGTCCGCGTAGGTCGTGAAGTCCGGCGAGGTGTTCGCCGGGGAGAAGTGCACGACGCCGGCCTGCGTGATCTGGTCGATGACCGTGAACGAGACGCCGGAGGACGCCGCGCCGACGATGACGTCGACGTCGTTGCCGAGCAGGCGGCCCACCGACTGCGAGGCGATGTCCGTGGACGTGTCACCCGAGTCGGAGTCGAACTTCACGGCCTCCTTGCCGAGGACGCCGCCGGCGGCGTTGATGTCGTTGATCGCCAGCTGCACGCCGGCGAACTCCGGCGGGCCGAGGAACGCGAGGCTGCCGGTCTGGGGCAGCAGGGTGCCGACGGTGAAGGTGCCGTCGCCCGGCTGCACCGCGGAGGTCTCACCACCGCCGCCGGCCTGGGCCGTCTCCTCGGTGGTCGGGGTCGCCGACGCACCCTCGTCACTGCTGTCGTCGCCGCACCCGGCGAGCACGACACCGGCGACGCCGAGGACGGCGACCGTGCGCCACATGGCGTTGGGACGGATCATCAAGCGTCTCCTCCATCGGGCCGGCGTGCGCGTCCGTTCGGCCGCGTCCCGGCTCCTGCGTGATGTCCGGGAACCTAGCCGAGGGGGGTGCCGCTGCAGGAGGTCTTCACCGGTTCGTGCCCGACGTCGTAGCGAAAGCGTTACCTGTCCCGGTGCGCGACGACGGGATCCGTCGTGCGCGGGCGCGCAGCGTCAGGCGCCGGCCGCGCCGTCCTTCTCCGTCGCGACGACCGTCTGGGCCACGTCGCGCATCGACAGGCGCCGGTCCATGGAGGTCTTCTGGATCCAGCGGAACGCCTCGGGCTCGCTCATCCCGAACTTCGTCTGCAGGATCCCCTTGGCCCGGTCCACGAGCTTGCGGGTCTCCAGGCGCTCCCCCAGGTCGGCCACCTCGGCCTCGAGCGCGCGCAGCTCGGCCGCGCGCGAGACGGCCATCTCGATGGCCGGGACGAGGTCGGCGCGCGTGAACGGCTTCACGAGGTACGCCATCGCGCCGGCGTCGCGCGCCCGCTCGACGAGGTCGCGCTGGCTGAACGCCGTGAGCATGAGGACCGGGGCGATGCGCTCGCCGGCGATGGTCTCCGCGGCGGAGATGCCGTCCATCTTGGGCATCTTCACGTCCAGCACGACGAGGTCCGGACGCAGCTCGCGGGCCAGCTCCACGGCCGCCTCGCCGTCGCCGGCCTGGCCGACGACCTCGTACCCCTCCTCGCCGAGCATCTCGACGAGGTCGAGGCGGATGAGCGCCTCGTCCTCGGCGACGAGGACGCGCCGGGACGCCGTGGCCGGGGCGCCGGCCGCGGCGGGCGCGGGCGCGGGGCGCGGGGCGGTCGGCTTCGGGGCGGCCGGGCGCGCGTCCTGCTGCGCGGGCTGCTCGCCGGGGGGCTGCGTGGTCACGGCTGCTCCTCGTGGGGTCCGGGCGCCGCGGGGGCGTCGTACGTCCTGTCGTGCTCCGCGCTCGGCCCGGTGGTGGCGTCGTGCGGGTCGTGCGTGGTCCTGCGGGTCCTGCTGGTCGTGCGGGGCCCGAGGGGCCCCCGGAGCGCTGCGTCTAGGCTCTCCTGCGCGCCCCGGTAGGCCAACCGGCAGAGCCAGTGGTCTCAAACACCATCCAGTGTGGGTTCGAATCCCACCCGGGGCACCGCGGCGCCGGCGCGGAGCGCGCCGGCGCCCGCCGCCTCAGGCGTCGTAGGCCGGGGCCACGGCCGCGACGGCGTCGCCCATGCGGTGCACCCGCAGGGCGTTGGTCGAGCCGGGGATGCCGGGCGGGCTCCCGGCGACGATGACGACGAGGTCGCCGACCGAGCAGCGGCCGAGGTCGAGCAGCGCCTTGTCGACCTGGCGGACCATGTCGTCGGTGTGCTCGACCATCGGCACGAGGAACGACTCCATGCCCCAGGAGAGCGCGAGCTGGGAGCGGGTCTCCTCGCGCGGGGTGAACGCCAGCAGCGGGATCGACGTGCGCAGCCGGGCCATGCGCCGCCCGGAGTCGCCGCTCGTGGTGAAGGTGACGAGGTACTTCGCCCCCAGCAGCTCCCCGACCTCGCGGGCGGCCCAGGTGATGGCGCCGCCCTTGGTGTGGGGGCGGGTCTTGAGCTGCGGGATGCGCTCGAGGCCGTGGTCCTCGGTCGCGGAGACGATGCGGGCCATGGTGCGCACCGTCTCGATGGCGTACTGACCGACGCTGGTCTCGCCCGAGAGCATGACCGCGTCGGCGCCGTCGAGCACCGCGTTGGCGACGTCGGAGGCCTCCGCGCGCGTCGGGCGCGAGGCGCTGATCATCGACTCGAGCATCTGCGTGGCCACGATGACCGGCTTGGCGTAGCGCCGGGCCAGCTCGACCGCCCGCTTCTGCACCAGCGGCACGTCCTCCAGCGGCAGCTCCACGCCGAGGTCGCCGCGCGCGACCATGATGCCGTCGAACGCGTCGACGATCTCGCCGAGGTTCTGCACGGCCTGCGGCTTCTCGACCTTGGCCAGGACGGGCAGCCGGACGCCCTCCTCCTCCATGATCGCGTGCACGTCCTCGGCGTCCTTGGCGTTGCGCACGAAGGACAGCGCGATCATGTCGGCGCGCAGGCGCAGGCCCCAGCGCAGGTCCTCGATGTCCTTCTCGGACAGCGCGGGCACGCTCACCGCGACGCCCGGCAGGTTCAGGCCCTTGTGGTCGCTGACCATGCCGCCCTCGACGACGGTGGTCACCACGCGGGTGCCCTCGACGCTGACCGCCTCGAGGGCGACCTTGCCGTCGTCGATGAGGATGCGGTCGCCGGGCTGCACGTCGCCGACGAGCCCGGCGTACGTCGTGCCGACGAGGTGCTGGTCGCCCGGCACGTCCTCGGTGGTGATGGTGAACTCCGCGCCGTTCTCCAGCAGCACCGGGCCCTCGGCGAAGCGGCCGAGGCGGATCTTCGGGCCCTGCAGGTCGACGAGGACGCCGACCGCGCGGCCCGTCTCGCGGGAGGCGCGCCGGACGCGCTCGTAGCGGGCCTCGTGCTCCGCGTACGAGCCGTGGCTCAGGTTCAGGCGGGCGACGTCCATGCCGGCCTCGACGAGCCGGAGGATCTGCTCGTACGAGTCGGTGGCGGGGCCCAGGGTGCACACGATCTTGGCGCGACGCATGGGCCCGAGCCTAGTGGCTCGCCCTGCACCGCCCGCCCCGGCCCTCCCCCGCGCGCTCCGGTCCTCGGGCGCCGCCGGAGCCGCGCGCAGGAGGGCCCGGGCCGTCCCCCGTGGCGGCCCGGGCCCTCCTGGCGGCCGGGCCGGGCGCTCCGCGTGGGAGCGCGCCCGGTCCCCGGCGCGCGCTGCGCGCCTCAGGCGGCGCCGACGCGCTCGACGAGCGCCTGGCCGAAGGCGTCGAGGTCGCCCGGGTTCCGCGACGTGATGAGCGTGGACGCGCCGCTCTCGTCGACCACGACCTGCTCGTCGACCCACGTGCCACCGGCGTTGGTGATGTCGGTGCGCAGGCTCGGCCAGGACGTGAGCCGGCGCCCGCGCAGCACGTCCGCCTCCACGAGCGTCCACGGCGCGTGGCAGATCGCCGCGACCGGCTTGCCCGCGTCGAAGAAGCCCTTCGCGAACGCCACGGCCGCGGCGTCGGTGCGCAGCGCGTCCGGGTTGGCCACGCCGCCGGGCAGGACGAGCGCGTCGAAGTCCTCCACGCGCGCGTCGGCGACGGCGACGTCGACCGGGAAGGTGTCGGCCTTGTCCAGGTGGTCGAACGCCTGGACCTCGCCGGCCTCGGGGGCGACGAGGCGCGGCGTGCCGCCGGCCTTCTCCACGGCCGCCCACGGCTCGGTCAGCTCGACCTGCTCGATGCCCTCGGCGGCGACCAGGAACGCGACGGTCTTGCCCTGCAGGGTTGCCACTGGTGGTGCTCCTCGCTCACGGCTCGGGTCTGCTGCGTACCTGCGCAGCGTCCCCGGAGCCGTGAGCGGGCAAACGGGACGGGTCGTGCCCCGCCGTCCGCGCGCGGGCTCAGACGACGAGCGGGCGCGCCGTGGGCGGGATCGGCGCCGGCAGCGTCGTCGAGCCCGAGAGGTGCGCGTCGACCGCGGCGGCGCAGGAGCGCCCCTCGGCGATGGCCCAGACGATGAGCGACTGGCCGCGCCCGGCGTCGCCGGCGACGAAGACGCCCGGCACGTTCGTCGCGTAGGACCCGTCGCGCGCGACGTTGCCGCGCGCGTCGGTCTCCAGCCCCAGCTGCTCGATGAGCCCGCCCGGCTCCGGGCCGGTGAAGCCCATGGCCAGGAGCACGAGGTCCGCGCGCAGCTCGCGCTCGGTCCCCTCCACGGGGGTCGGACGGCCGTCCACGAGCTCGACGTCCACCAGCTCGAGCGCGCGCACCCGGCCCTGCCCGTCGCCGAGGAACCGCCGCGTGCTCGCGGCGTACACCCGCTGGCCGCCCTCCTCGTGGGCCGAGGAGGTGCGCAGCAGCATCGGGTACGTCGGCCAGGGGTGCGCCGCCGAGCGCTGCTGCGGCGGGGCGGGCATGATCTCCAGCTGCGTCACGCTCGCCGCGCCCTGGCGGTGGGCGGTGCCGAGGCAGTCGGCCCCGGTGTCGCCGCCGCCGATGATGACGACGTGCTTGCCCTGCGCGTCGACCGGCCCCTCGTACGCCGGGTCGAGCGCCCGGCGGTTGCCGTGCGGCAGGTAAACCATCGCCTGGTGCACGCCCTCGAGCTCGCGACCCTCGACGGGCAGGTCGCGCGCCTGGGTCGCGCCGACGGCGAGCACGACCGCGTCGAAGCGCTCGCGCAGCTGCGGGCCGGTGATGTCCTGCCCCACCGCGGTGCCCGGGCGGAAGCGGGTGCCCTCGGCGCGCATCTGCTCCAGGCGCCGGTCCAGGTGCCGCTTCTCCATCTTGAACTCGGGGATGCCGTAGCGCAGGAGCCCGCCGACCTGGTCGGCGCGCTCGTACACCACGACGGTGTGCCCGGCGCGGGTGAGCTGCTGCGCCGCGGCCAGCCCCGCGGGGCCGGAGCCGACGACGGCGACGGTCTGCCCGGACAGCCGCTCCGGCGGGTGCGGCTCGACCCAGCCCTCGGCGAAGGCGCGGTCGGCGATCTCGACCTCGACCTGCTTGATGGTCACCGGGTCGCTGCCGATGCCGAGCACGCAGGCGGCCTCGCAGGGCGCGGGGCACAGCCGGCCGGTGAACTCCGGGAAGTTGTTGGTCGCGTGCAGCCGCTCGGCCGCCTCGCGCCAGTCCTGCCGGTGCACCAGGTCGTTCCACTCGGGGATGAGGTTCCCGAGCGGGCAGCCGTTGTGGCAGAACGGGATGCCGCAGTCCATGCAGCGCCCGGCCTGGCGGCCCATGAAGGCGTCGCGGTCGGCGCCCGCCTCCTCGTACACCTCGCGCCAGTCGCGGATCCGCACGTCGACCGGGCGGCGTGCGGGCAGTTCGCGCGGGGTGGTGAGGAAGCCCTTCGGGTCAGCCATGCGTGGCCTCCATGATCCGCTGCAGCGTCTCGGGGCTGTCGGGGGCCAGGCCCTCCTCGAGCGCGGCGGCCCGCGCGGACAGCACCCGCTTGTAGTCGGTCGGCATGACCTTGGTGAACCGGGCGGCCGCGGCCGCCCAGTCCTCGAGCAGCCCGGCGGCGACCGGCGAGCCGGTCTCCTGCGCGTGCCGCTCGACGAGGCCGCGCACGAGGGTGCGGTCCTCCTCGTCGAGCTCCTCGAGCTGCACCATCGCCGCGTTCACCCGCTCGGGGCGCAGGTCGAGCAGGTACGCGGTGCCGCCGCTCATGCCCGCGGCGAAGTTGCGGCCGGTCGGGCCGAGGACCACGACGGTGCCGCCGGTCATGTACTCGCACCCGTGGTCGCCCACGCCCTCGACGACGGCGCTGGCCCCGGAGTTGCGCACGGCGAAGCGCTCCCCCACGAGGCCGCGGACGTACGCCTCGCCGCTCGTCGCGCCGTAGAGGCAGACGTTGCCGGCGACGACGTTGCGCTCGGCCTCGAACGGCGCCGCCTCGTCCGGGCGGACCACGACCCGCCCGCCGGACAGGCCCTTGCCGACGTAGTCGTTCGCGTCGCCGACGAGCCGCAGCGTGATGCCGCGCGGCACGAAGGCGCCGAAGGACTGCCCGGCCGAGCCGGTGAGGGTCACGTCGATCGTGCCGTCGGGCAGGCCCCGCCCGCCGTGGCGCCGGGTGACCTCGGCGCCGAGCATCGTGCCGACGGTGCGGTTGACGTTGCGCACCGGCAGGCGCAGCTGCACCGGCGTGCCGTGCTCGACGGCGTCCGCGGCGAGGCTGAGCAGCTGGTGGTCCAGCGCCTTCTGCAGGCCGTGGTCCTGCGGGACCGTGCGCCGGCGGCTCGCCCCCTCGGGCAGGTCCGGCACGTGCAGCACCGGCGCGAGGTCCAGGCCAGCGGCCTTCCAGTGCTCGACCGCCCGCCGGGTGTCGAGCATGTCGGCGCGCCCGACCGCCTCGTCCAGCGAGCGGAACCCGAGCGCGGCGAGGTGCTCGCGCACCTCCTGGGCCACGAACTCGAAGAAGTTCACGACGAACTCGGGCTTGCCGGTGAACCGCTTGCGCAGCTCGGGGTTCTGCGTCGCGACGCCCACCGGGCAGGTGTCGAGGTGGCAGACGCGCATCATGATGCAGCCGCTGACCACGAGGGGCGCGGTGGCGAAGCCGTACTCCTCGGCGCCGAGCAGCGCGGCGATGACCACGTCGCGCCCGGTCTTGAGCTGCCCGTCGGCCTGCACGACGATCCGGTCGCGCAGGCCGTTGAGCAGCAGCGTCTGCTGCGTCTCGGCGAGCCCGAGCTCCCACGGCCCGCCCGCGTGCTTGAGCGAGGTCAGCGGGGACGCGCCCGTGCCGCCGTCGTGGCCCGAGATGAGGACGACGTCGGCGTGCGCCTTGCTCACGCCCGCGGCGACCGTGCCCACGCCCACCTCGGCGACGAGCTTGACGTGCACCCGCGCCTCGGTGTTGGCGTTCTTGAGGTCGTGGATGAGCTGGGCGAGGTCCTCGATCGAGTAGATGTCGTGGTGCGGCGGCGGCGAGATGAGGCCGACGCCGGGCGTGGAGTACCGGGTCTTGGCGATCCACGGGTACACCTTGTGCCCGGGCAGCTGCCCGCCCTCGCCGGGCTTGGCGCCCTGCGCCATCTTGATCTGGATGTCGTCGGCGTTGACGAGGTACTCGCTCGTCACGCCGAAGCGGCCGCTGGCGACCTGCTTGACCGCCGAGCGGCGCAGGTCGCCGTCGGGGTCGCGGGTGAAGCGGTCGGGGTCCTCGCCGCCCTCGCCGGTGTTCGACTTGCCGCCGAGGCGGTTCATCGCGATGGCGAGGGTCTCGTGCGCCTCCTGGGAGATGGAGCCGTACGACATCGCGCCGGTGTTGAAGCGCTTGACGATCTCGCTGACCGGCTCGACCTCGTCGAGGGGCACCGGCGGGCGCACGCCCTCGCGCAGGGCGAAGAGCCCGCGCAGGGTCATGAGCCGCTCGGACTGGTCGTCGACGAGCTTGGTGTAGCCCTTGAAGATCTCGTACTGCCGCGAGCGGGTGGCGTGCTGGAGCCGGAACACCGTCTCCGGGTCGAAGAGGTGGCGCTCGCCGTCGCGGCGCCACTGGTACTCCCCGCCCACCTCGAGGCGCTGGTGCTCCGCGGACGAGCCGCGGGCCGGGTACGCCTGGCGGTGCCGCTGCGCGACCTCCTCGGCGATGACGTCGATGCCGACGCCGCCGAGGCGGGACGTGGTGCCCGCGAAGTAGCGGTCGACCAGCTCCTGGGACAGCCCGAGCGCCTCGAAGACCTGCGCGCCGCGGTAGGACGCCACCGTCGAGATGCCCATCTTGGACATCACCTTGAGCACGCCCTTGCCGAGCGCCTTGATGAGCCGCGCCACGGCGTCGCGCGGCTCGACACCGGTGACGACGCCCTGCGCGATGAGGTCCTCGACGCTCTCCATGGCGAGGTAGGGGTTGACCGCGGCCGCGCCGTAGCCGATGAGCAGCGCGACGTGGTGGACCTCGCGCACGTCGCCGGCCTCCACGAGCAGGCCGACCTGGGTGCGGGTGCGCTCTCGGATGAGGTGGTGGTGCACCGACGCGGTGAGCAGCAGCGAGGGGATGGGCGCGAGCTCGCCGTCGGAGTCGCGGTCGGAGAGCACGACGAAGCGCGCGCCGCCGGCGATCGCGGCCGAGACCTCCGCGTTGATCTCCTCCAGCCGCGCGGCCAGGCCCTCGCCGCCCTCGGAGACGCGGTAGAGGCCCTTGACCCGGGTCGTGGCGAAGCCGGGCAGGTCGCCGTCGCGGTTGACGTGGACGATCTTGGCGAGCTCGTCGTTGTCGATGACGGGGAACGGCAGCACGATCTGGCGGCAGTGCGCCGGGGTGGCCGTGAGCAGGTTGTGCTCGGGGCCGATGGTCGTGCCGAGCGCCGTGACGAGCTCCTCGCGGATCGCGTCGAGCGGCGGGTTGGTGACCTGCGCGAAGAGCTGGCTGAAGTAGTCGAAGAGCAGCCGCGGGCGCTCGGAGAGCACGGCCACGGGGGTGTCGGTGCCCATCGAGCCGATCGGCTCGGCGCCCGAGCGCGCCATCGGCGCGACGAGCAGGCGCAGCTCCTCCTGGGTGTAGCCGAAGGTGCGCTGACGGCGGGTCACCGAGGCGTGCGTGTGCACGACGTGCTCGCGCTCGGGCAGGTCGTCGAGGTGGACGAGGCCGGCGTGCAGCCACTCCCCGTACGGCGCCGCGCCGGCGACCTCGGCCTTGACCTCCTCGTCGTCGACGATGCGCCCGTGCTCGGTGTCGACGAGGAACATGCGCCCGGGCTGGAGCCGGCCCTTGCGGACCACCCGCTCGGGCGCGATGTCGAGGACGCCCGCCTCCGAGGCGAGGACGACGAGCCCGTCGTCGGTCACCCAGTAGCGCGCGGGGCGCAGGCCGTTGCGGTCGAGGACCGCGCCGACGAGCGTGCCGTCGGTGAAGGTCACGCAGGCCGGGCCGTCCCAGGGCTCCATGAACGTGGAGTGGAACTCGTAGAAGGCCTTGCGGGACGGGTCCATCTGCCCGTGGTTCTCCCAGGCCTCCGGGATCATCATGAGCACCGCGTGCGGCAGCGAGCGCCCGCCCAGGTGCAGCAGCTCGAGCACCTCGTCGAACGAGGCGGAGTCGCTGGCGTCGGGCGAGCAGATCGGGGTCAGGCGCTGCAGGTCGCCCGGGATGAGGTCGCTGGCGAGCGTGCTCTCGCGCGCGGCCATCCAGTTGCGGTTGCCCTTGACCGTGTTGATCTCGCCGTTGTGGGCGATGAAGCGGTAGGGGTGCGACAGCGGCCACGACGGGAACGTGTTCGTCGAGAAGCGCGAGTGCACGAGCGCGAGCTCGGAGGCGAACCGCCGGTCGGACAGGTCGGGGAAGAACGGCTCGAGCTGCCCGGTCGTGAGCATGCCCTTGTAGACCAGCGTCCGCGCGGACAGCGACGGGAAGTAGAGCCCGAGCTCGTGCTCGGCGCGCTTGCGCAGCGCGTAGGCCAGGCGGTCCAGGCCCAGGCCGACGACCCGGCCGGAGGCCGCGGCGACGAACACCTGGCGGAACGCCGGCATGCACGAGCGCGCGGTCGCGCCGAGCAGGTCCGGCGCGGTCGGCACGTCGCGCCAGCCGAGGACGGCGAGGCCCTCCTCGGCGGCGATGCGCTCCACGCCGGCCACGGCCTCGGCCGCGGCGGCCGGGTCGACGGGCAGGAAGGCGGTGCCCACCGCGTACGCCCCCGCCGGCGGCAGCTCCACGCCGGCCACGGCACGCAGGAACGCGTCGGGGACCTGGGTGAGGATGCCCGCGCCGTCGCCGGAGTCGACCTCGGCGCCGGAGGCGCCGCGGTGGTCGAGGTTGCGCAGCGCGGTGAGCGCCTTCTCCACGATGTCGTGGGTGGGCTCGCCGGAGAGCGTCGCGACCATGGCGACGCCGCAGGCGTCGTGCTCGTCGCGGGGGTCGTAGAGGCCCTGCGGGCCGGGCCGGCGCGTCGCGCTCGCCAGGGCGCTGCGGGCGGCGGTGGTGGCGGCGTCGCGGGACGGGGTGTCGGGCACGGCGTCGTCCTTCCTCGTCACAAGGGGGGGTCGCGCGCACGAGGGGGGCGTGCGCAGCAAGGGGACGACGTCGGCCCGGGCCTGAGCTTGCGGGGAATCTACACGACCGGCAGGTTACGGTCCCGTGTCGTCGGGGAACCGCGACCCGGGGTCTCCGGGTCGGTGCGGCTGCCGAGGGGGCGCCGCCCATCGTACGGGTCCGCCGGCGCCGTCAGCGCCTCAGCCGAGCCCGGCGCCCACCAGGCCGCCCAGCAGCCAGCTCAGGCCCGCGGCCAGCGCGCCCAGCACGAGCTGGCGCCCGCCGGTCCACCACCAGGGCCGGGCGGTGATGCGCCCGACGACGGCGCCGCAGAGGAAGAGCCCGGCCAGGGCCGCGGCGACCGCGAGCGCGAGCGCGCGGGCCCCGAGCAGGTAGGGCAGCAGCGGCACGAGCGCCCCGAGGGCGAAGGAGGCGAAGGAGGAGCCGGCGGCCAGCGCGGGCGAGGGCAGGTCGCCGGGGTCGACGCCCAACTCCTCCCGCGCGTGCACCTCGAGCGCCTGCTCGGGGTCGCGCGAGAGCTGGGCCGCGACCCGGTCGGCGAGGTCGGGGTCGACCCCGCGCGCGACGTACACCGCGGCGAGCTCGGCCCGCTCCGCCTCGGGGTTGCGCAGCAGCTCCCGGCGCTCGACGTCGAGCTCCGCGCGGGTGAGCTCGCGCTGGGAGGCGACCGAGGTGTACTCCCCCGCGGCCATGGAGAACGCGCCGGAGGCCAGCCCGGCGACGCCCGCGAGCACCACGGTGCGCGGCGCCGCTCCCCCGCCGGCGACGCCGGCGATGAGGGCGGCGTTGGACACGAGCCCATCCATCGCGCCGAAGACCGCCGGGCGCAGCCAGCCGCCGGTGACGTCGCGGTGCTCGTGGTGGACCTCGGCCCCGCTGACGCTCACGGCCGGGCCCCGGGCCCGCCCTCGCCGCCGGCCGCCAGCGCGTCCTGCGCCGGCGGCTCGACCTCCGCCTCGCGCCCGGGCCGGCGCCGCGCCGACACGACGAGGTAGGCGACGGCCCCGAGCATGACGAGCAGCGCCACCCACTGGTTCACGCGCAGGCCGAGCACGTCGTTGGCGGGGTCGACGCGCAGCGCCTCGAAGACCGAGCGCCCCAGGCAGTACAGCGCGACGTACAGCGCGAAGACCCGGCCGTGGCCGAGGCGCCAGCGGCGGTCCGCCAGGACGACGGCCCCCGCCACGAGCAGGCACCAGAGCGACTCGTACAGGAAGGCCGGGTGGAAGGTGGCCACGTCGGCGAACTCGTCGGGCCGGTGCTGCGGGTCGATCTCCAAGGACCACGGCAGGTCGGTCGGCCGCCCGAAGAGCTCCTGGTTGAACCAGTTGCCCCAGCGGCCGAGCGCCTGCGCGACGGCGATGCCCGGCGCGATGGCGTCGGCGAAGGGCGGCAGCGGGATGCCGCGGCGCCGGCAGCCGATCCAGGCGCCCACCCCGCCGAGGACGACCGCGCCCCAGATGCCGAGCCCGCCCTCCCAGACCTTGAGCGCGTCCAGGGGCCGCCCGCCCTCACCGAAGTACGGCTGCGGGGTCGACAGCACGTGGTAGAGCCGGCCGCCGACGATGCCGGCGGGCACCGCCCACACGGCGACGTCGCCGACGGTCCCGGGCCGCCCGCCGCGGGCGACCCACCGCCGCTCGCCGATGACGACGGCGGCGACGATGCCGGCGATGATGCACAGCGCGTAGGCCCGCAGCGGGAAGGGCCCGAGGTGCCACACCCCCTGCGACGGGCTCGGGATGCTGGCGAGGATCACGGGGGTCGAGGCTACTGCTCAGGAGGCGGCGGCGGCGCGGACCGCGGCCGTCAGGCCCTCGGGCGTGAGCTCCGGGCCCTCCAGCGTGCGCCCGTCGAGGCGCAGCGTCGGGGTGCCGCGCACGTCGGCCTCGTCCTGGCTGTCCGCCACCTGGCGCACCCAGCCGTCGTACCGGCCCTCGTCGACGCAGGTGGCGAAGGTGTCGTACGCGGCCCCGTCGAGCCCGGCGGTGCGCCCGGCCTCGAGGAGCTGCTCGTCGGTGTAGCCGACGCCCTCCTCGGCGGGCTGCGCGGCGAACACGGCGTCGTGGTACTCGCGGAACACGCCCGCGTCCGCCGCGCACCCGGCGGCCGCGGCGGAGCGCCGGCTGGCGTCGTTGCCGAGGTTGTCGTCGAGGAAGGACAGCGGGTGGTAGACGACCCGCAGCTCCCCGTCGTCGACGAGCTGCTCGATGGTCGGCCCGGTCGTGCGCTCGAGCTGCGCGCAGGCCGGGCACTGGAAGTCCTCCCAGAGGTCCAGCACCGGCGCGTCCGCCGGGCCGACCGCGATGCCCCCGCCGACGCCCGTGGCACCGGCCGGCACCGGCTGGCGCGCGGCCTCCTCGGAGGCGTTGCGGTCGCGCACGGCCAGCACGACCCCGGCGACGACGACCGCGGCCAGCACGAGCCCGACGACGCCGGCGCGCACGAGCCGCTCGCGGCGGCGCGCGGCCTCGGCCTCGGCGCGGCGGCGGGCGGCGAGCTCCGCGCGGGCGGCCTTGCGGGAGGGCGTCGGCTGGCTGGTCACGGGCGGGGGCCCTCCTCGGGGTGGTCGGGGTGGTCGGCGTGGTCGGCGTGGTCGGCGTGGTCGGCGTGGTCGGCGTGGTCGGCGTGGTCGGCGTGGTCGGGGTGGTCGGGGTGGTCGGGGTCGTCGTCGGCGTCCTGCGGGGTGCGCCCGTCCCCGGGGTCCAGCGAGAACGGGGTGCGCGGGCGCGCGACGAGCAGCGCGGCGAGCACGGCCAGGCCCGCGTCGCGCAGCAGCTCGGGCAGGTAGCGGGCCGCCGCCGGCCGGTCGTCCTCGACGATCCCGCCACCGCCGAAGCAGCCGCAGTCGATGGACAGCCCGCGCGCCCAGGCCGAGGCGATGCCGACGCTGAAGGCCAGCATGAGCAGCCCGCCGGCCAGCGCGGCCCAGCGGGTGAGCGCCCCCAGGAGCAGCAGCGCGCCGAGCGCCACCTCGGCGAGGGGCAGCACCTGGCCGACGACGGTCTCCACCGCGTCGGGCAGGAGCTCGTACGCCCGGACCGCGCGCACCGAGGCGTCGGTGTCGCCGACCTTGAGCAGCCCGGCGACGAGGAGGACGCCGCCGAGCACGAGGCGCGCCGCCAGCCCGGCCCAGGGCAGCGCGCGGGCGAGGGCGGTCGGGAGCCGCCGGCGCGCGGTGCCCGGGCGCCCGCCGCGCGTGCCGGTCGTGGTCACCGCACCGCTCCCCTCGCTCCGCGGGCCGCAGCCCGCCGTGCCCGCCCGCGGGCCCCGTCCTCCCGGTCAGACCCCTGGGGACCGCGGGGAGTTCCCCGCCGCGCCCGTGGCGGTCCTCACGGGGTCAGGCCGGGGCGGGCCGCGGGGCCGCCCGCACCCCCGCCGCCAGCTCCTCCGCCAGCGCGCGCACGCCCTCGACCCCGTCCGCGGGCCGACCGGCGCGCTCCGCGTCGAGCAGCCGGCGCACGAACGCCGAGCCGACGATGACGCCGTCGGCGTAGCCCGCCACCTCGGCCGCCTGCTCCGCCGTCGAGACGCCGAGCCCGACGCACACCGGCAGGTCGGTGGCGCGGCGGACCCGCTCGACGAGCGACCGCGCGGTGCCGGCGACGGAGGTGCGCGCGCCGGTGACGCCCATGGTCGACGCGGCGTACACGAAGCCGCTGCAGTGCTGGACGGTCCAGGCGATGCGCTCGTCGGTGGACGACGGGGCCACGAGGTAGATCCGGTCCAGGCCGGTGCGCCCGGTCGCCGCGTGCCAGGCGCCGCCCTCGTCGGGGGTGAGGTCCGGGGTGATGACCCCGCTGCCGCCGGCGGCGGCGAGCTCGTCGGCGAAGCGGTCGACGCCGTAGCGCTCGACCGGGTTCCAGTAGCTCATGACGAGCGCGGCGGCGCCGGTGGCGGCGACGGCGCCGGCGACCCGGACGACGTCCCCGGTGCGGGTGCCGGCGCGCAGGGCGGCCTCGGCCGCGGCCTGGATGACCGGGCCGTCCATGAGCGGGTCGGAGTAGGGCAGCCCCACCTCGACGACGTCGCACCCGCCGGCCACGAGCGCGCGGCACGCCTCCGCGGACCCCTCGACGCTGGGGTAGCCCGCGGGCAGGTAGCCCACCAGCGCGGCGCGCCCCTCGGCGCGAGCGCCGGCCAGGACCTCGGAGAGCCGGCTCACCAGCCCTCCCCCGACCCCTCCTCGACGGGGGCCTCCACGGTGGCCTCGGCGGCCTCGACGATCTCCTCGTCGCTGACGACGCCGAACCAGCGGGCGGCGGTGTCGACGTCCTTGTCGCCGCGGCCGGACAGGTTGACGAGCAGCACGCCGTCGGGCCCGAGCTCGCGGCCGAGGCGCAGCGCGCCGGCCAGCGCGTGCGCGGACTCGATCGCCGGGATGATCCCCTCGGTGCGGCAGAGCAGCCGGAACGCCTCCATGGCCTCGGCGTCGTCGACGGGCTCGTACGTCGCGCGGCCGGTGTCGTGCAGGTGGGCGTGCTCGGGCCCGACGCTCGGGTAGTCCAGGCCCGCGCTCACCGAGTGCGACTCCACCGTCTGGCCCATCTCGTCCTGCAGGACGTACGACCGGGCGCCGTGCAGCACGCCCGGGGACCCGCCGGTGATGGAGGCCGAGTGGCGCCCGGTCGAGACGCCCTCGCCGCCCGCCTCGTAGCCGTGCAGGCGCACCCCCGCGTCGTCGAGGAACGCCGCGAAGATGCCCATGGCGTTGGAGCCGCCGCCGACGCACGCGGCGACGGCGTCGGGGAGCCGCCCGACGCGCTCGAGGACCTGGGCGCGGGCCTCGTCGCCGATGACGCGGTGCAGGTCGCGGACCATGGCGGGGAACGGGTGCGGCCCGGTGACGGTGCCGAGCAGGTAGTGCGTGGTCCCGACGTGGGTGACCCAGTCGCGCATCGCCTCGTTGATGGCGTCCTTGAGCGTGGCCGAGCCGGCGGCGACGGGCACGACCTCCGCGCCGAGCAGGCGCATGCGGGCGACGTTGAGCGCCTGCCGGCGGGTGTCGACCTCGCCCATGTAGACCGTGCAGTCCAGGCCGAACAGCGCGGCGGCCGTGGCCGTGGCGACGCCGTGCTGGCCGGCGCCCGTCTCCGCGATGACCCGCCGCTTGCCCATGCGGCGGGTCAGCAAGGCCTGGCCCAGCACGTTGTTGATCTTGTGGCTGCCGGTGTGGTTGAGGTCCTCGCGCTTGAGGAGCACCCGGGCGCCGCCGGCGTGCGCGGCGAAGCGCGGCACCTCGGTCAGCGGGCTCGGGCGGCCCGTGTAGTCCCGCTGGAGCCCGTCGAGCTCCTCGCGGAAGGCGGGGTCGACCCGCGCGGCCTCCCACGCGGCGGCGAGCTCGTCGAGCGCGGCCATGAGGGCCTCGGGCACGAAGCGCCCGCCGTAGGGGCCGAAGTGGCCCACGGGGGTGCCGACGGGCGGGACGGTGGCGGTCACTGGGACCTCCCCTGGCGCAGGGCCGGGTGGGCGCCGGCGGCGACGAGGTCGGCGACCGAGGCGCGCGGGTCGCGCCCGGTCACCAGCGTCTCGCCGACGAGGACGGCGTCCGCCCCGGCGCGGGCGAACTCGATGACGTCGTGCGGGCTGCGCACCCCGGACTCGGCGACCTTGACGACGCCGTCCGGGATGAGCGGCGCGACCCGGGCGAAGGTGCCCGGGTCGACCTGCAGGGTGCGCAGGTCGCGGTTGTTGACCCCGATGAGGCGGGCGCCGGCGTCGACGGCGCGCTCGACCTCCTGCGCGTCGTGCACCTCGACCAGCGGGCACAGGCCCAGCGACTCGGCCCGCTCCACGAGGGAGACGAGCGCGTTCTGGTCGAGGGAGACCACCATGAGCAGCACGAGGTCGGCGCCGTGCGCCCGGGCCTCCCACAGCTGGTAGCTGCTCACCACGAAGTCCTTGCGCAGCACGGGGACGTCGACCGCCGCGCGCACCGCGTCGAGGTCGGCGAGGCTGCCGCCGAAGCGCCGGCCCTCGGTGAGGACGCTGATGATGCTGGCGCCGCCCGCCTCGTACTCCCGGGCCAGCGCGGCGGGGTCGTCGATGGGCGCGAGGGCGCCCCGGCTCGGGCTCGCGCGCTTGACCTCGGCGATGACGTCGACCCCGCGCGCCCGCAGGCGGCCGAGGACGTCGCGGGCCGGGTCGCGCCGGGCCACCCGCTCCTTGAGCTCCTCGAGCGGGACGCGCTGCTGGCGCTCGGCGAGGTCCGCGCGCACACCGTCGAGGATCTCGTCGAGCACGCTCACGCGGTGGTCCCCTTGTCTGTCGACGGCCCGCGCGGCCCGGGGGGCCGCTGCCGGGCCGGGGTTCGGGCCGGTCAGTGCAGGGTAGAGCGCGGGCCCGACAAGCACGCCCCGGGGTGGGCGCCCTGCCGCGGTCGCCGGACGCTCCTGCCGGAGCGTGACCGGACGAGTACGCACCGGTCGGGCGCGCGCCGGCCGTGCGGCGCCACGGCGGCCCTCAGCGGGCGGTGGGGTCGTCGCCCGCGTCGAGGGCGTCCCAGGCCGCGCGGCCGGCCGCCGGCCCCTCCCCGGTCGCACCGGGCGCTGCGTGCGCGCCGCCCGCGCCCCCCGCGCCCCCCGCGCCCCCCGCGCCCCCTGCGCCCCCCGGCCCGGCCGGGGGCGGACCGGCCTGCGGCCGGGTGGCCCCGGGGCCGGCGGCGCGGGCGCCCGGGGCGTCGTACCGGCCGGACAGGCCCGACCAGCGGCCCCCGTGCACGAGGGCCAGGGCGCCGCCGACGACGAGGAGGACCCCGCCGGCGAGGCACGCCCAGGGCCACGCGGTGCGGGACAGGACCTCGGCGGCGCCCGGGCCGCCGTCGGCGCGGGCGCCGGCCCACGCGTACGCGACGACCCCGGCCCCGAGCGCGAGCGCGAGGAGCCCGACGAGCCGGGCGGCCGCGCCGCGCACGGCGAGCAGGGCCGCGGCGGCGGCGAGCCCGGCGAGCCCGAGCGCCCCGACGGGCCCGGCGAGGTCGCCGCCGGTGAGCTCGACCGGCAGCGCGGGCAGGCCGGGCGCCGGAGCCTCGCTCGCCCGCGCCCACGGGCGCCCGGCCGTGGCCAGGGCCAGGGCCCCGCCGACGGCGACCGCCGCCACGGCGAGGGGGCGGACCCGGGTCACGGCGCGGCGGGCGCGGGGGGCGTCAGCGTCTCCGCGACGGCCACGGCGCGCAGCACCGCCGCCGCCTTGTTGCGCGACTCCTGGTCCTCGGCCGCCGGGTCGGAGTCGGCGACGATGCCGCCGCCGGCCTGCACGTACGCCCGCCCGTCGCGCAGCACCCCGGTGCGGATCGCGATCGCCGCGTCGAGGTCGCCGGCGAAGTCGAGGTAGCCGACGACGCCCCCGTAGACGCCGCGCCGCGCCGGCTCGAGCTCCTCGATGATCTCCATGGCCCGCGGCTTCGGGGCGCCGCTCAGCGTGCCGGCGGGGAAGCAGGCGGTGAGTACGTCGAACGCGAGGTGCCCGGGCGCCACCTGCCCCACGACGGTCGACTCGATGTGCATGACGTGGCTGTAGCGGCGGACCGTCATGAAGTCGACGACCTCGACGGTGCCGGGCGAGCAGACCCGGCCGAGGTCGTTGCGGCCGAGGTCGACGAGCATGAGGTGCTCGGCACGCTCCTTCTCGTCGGCGAGCAGCTCCTCCTCGAGGCGGGTGTCCTCGTCGGGCGTGGCCCCGCGCCAGCGGGTGCCCGCGATCGGCCGGGTCATGGCGCGGCCCCCGCTCACCTTGACGAGGGCCTCGGGGCTCGAGCCCACGACGTCGAAGCCGCCCTCCGGGCCGCCGTCGGGGCCGGCGAAGCGCAGCAGGTACATGTAGGGGCTCGGGTTGGTCACCCGCAGCACCCGGTAGACGTCCAGCGCGCTGGCGCTCGTGGCCACCTCGAAGCGCTGGCTCACGACCACCTGGAACGCCTCGCCGGCGCGGATCTCCTCCTTGGCACGCTCGACGCTGGCCAGGAAGCGGTCCCGCTCGGTGCGCCGCTCGACGCGCGGGGCCGCGGACTCGTCGAACGCCGCGACCGTCGGCGGCGCGGGCGTCGCGAGCTCGGCGGTCATCCGGTCGAGGCGGGCGACGGCGTCCGCGTACGCCTCGTCGACCCGCTCGTCGCTGTCGTCCCAGTTCACCGCGTTGGCGATGAGCAGCACCGTGCCGTCGGCGTGGTCGAGGACGGCGAGGTCGGTCGCGAGCATCATCCCGAGCTCGGGCAGGTGCAGCTCGTCGGCCGCGAGCTCGGGCAGGCGCTCGAGGCGGCGCACGGCGTCGTACCCGATGAACCCGACGAGCCCGCCGGTCAGCGGCGGCAGGTCCGGCAGGCGCGGGGTCCGCAGCGCCTCCACCGTCGCGCGCAGGGCCCGGAGGGGGTCGCCCCCGGACGGCAGGCCGTCGGGCGGGGTGCCCTGCCAGACGGCCTCGCCGTCGCGCTCGGTGAGGACCGCTGCGGAGCGGGCGCCGACGAAGGAGTAGCGCGACCAGACGCCGCCGTGCTCGGCCGACTCGAGCAGGAACGTGCCGGGCCGCTCCCGGGCGAGCTTGCGGTAGACGCCCACGGGGGTCTCGCCGTCGGCGAGCAGGCGCCGCACGACGGGGACGACCCGGCGGTCCTTGGCCAGGACGCGGAACGCCGCGAGGTCCGGCGTCGTCGGGCCGGTCACGGGGCCACCTCCGCGGGCAGCGCGAGCGGGAGCACGTCGGCGTCGAAGCAGGTGCGGTCCCCGGTGTGGCAGGCGGCCCCGGTCTGGTCGACGCGCACGAGCAGCGCGTCGCCGTCGCAGTCGAGCCGCACCTCGACCACGCGCTGGACGTGCCCGGACGTGTCGCCCTTGCGCCAGTACTCCCGACGGCTGCGGCTCCAGTACGTCGCCCGCCCCGAGGTCAGCGTGCGGCGCAGGGCCTCGTCGTCCATCCAGCCGACCATGAGCACCTCGCCGGTGTCGTGCTGCTGCGCCACCGCGGCGACGAGGCCGTCGGCGGTGCGCTTGAGCCGCGCGGCGACCGCGGGGTCGAGGGCGGGCTGGCCGGGAGCGGGCTGGCCGGGGGCGGGCTGGCCGGGGAGCGCGTCGGGCATGCTCCCCATCCTGCCGGGTGGCCGCGCCGTCCCGGGCACCCGGCGGCCCCCCACCGTTCCGTGACGGTACGAGCACGGAGGGTCTTGCGGCTGCCGGCCCGGTCTGGGTGGATACGGGGTACGTCGTCCTCCTACGGAAGCAGGTCGCATGCGCTCCCCCTCCCACCCGTCGGGCACCGGACCCACCCGCCGCTCCCTGCTGCAGGGCCTCGGCGCCCTCGGTGCCCTCGGCGGTGCGACGGCCCTCGGCGCCGGCACCGCCGCGCCCGCCGCGGCGTCCGCGGCGTCCTGGCGCCACGGCCGACCGGTCCCCCCGGGCAAGATCGGCTTCGGCCTCTACTCGGTCCGCGACATGCTGGCCGCGGCCCCCGCCCGCACGCTCGCGATGCTGGCGGAGGCGGGCTACGCCGAGATCGAGCCGGCGTACGACTACGGCGGCCGCAGCCCGGCCGGCTTCCGGCGCCTCGCGGACGCGAACGGCCTGGAGATCGTGGGGAGCCACCACCACCCGTACGACTTCCGGGGCGAGGCCGCCGACGTCACGCTGGAGCGGGCCGCGGTCCTCGGCCAGGAGTACGTCGGCGTGTCGTACATGGACGGCGAGCAGACCGCCGACGGCTACCGCCGCATGGCCGAGGAGATGAACTCCTGGGGCGCGAAGGCGCGGCAGCACGGGCTGCGCTGGTACGCGCACCTGCACGACAACGAGTTCCACACCGACCCGCAGACCGGCGAGGTGCTGTTCGACGTGTGGCTCGCGGAGACCGACCCGGACCTGGTGTGGTTCGAGATGGACCTCTACTGGATCCTGCGGGCGCGGACCGACCCGCGGCCGTACCTGCGGCGCTTCGAGCGGCGGTTCCCGCTGCTGCACCTCAAGGACGGCGACCCGGTCGCCGGGCTCGAGACGGACCTCGGCGACGGCGTCGTCGACTTCGCCGACATCCTCGGGTACCTGCGCCACCCCGCCGCGCACCACTACGTCATCGAGCGCGACGAGCAGCCCGACCCCGTCCGCACCGCGCGCCGGTCGTACGACCACCTGCGCAGCCTGCGCGTCACGCGCCGGGTCTGAGCGCCGCGGCGCCCGCCGGTCCGGCGGGCGCCGCCCTCCCGGGTGTCGGAGGTGTCAGAGGGCCTGCTGCGCCGCCCACGAGCGGTGCAGCGCGGCGTACGTGCCGCCGGCGCGCACCAGCTCGGCGTGCGGACCGCGCTCGACGACCCGCCCGCGGTCCACGACGAGCACCTCGTCGGCCGCCTCGGCCGTGGACAGCCGGTGCGCGATCGAGATGGCGGTGCGGCCGCGGGTGAGCCCCTCCAGCGCGCGCTGGAGCCGGACCTCGGTGGCCGGGTCCACGGAGGACGTCGCCTCGTCGAGCACCAGCAGGTCGGGGTCGGCGAGGTACGCCCGGGCGAGCGCCACGAGCTGGCGCTCGCCGGCCGACAGCGACTCCCCGCGCTGGCCCACGGGCGTGTCGAGCCCGTGCGCCAGGCCCTCGAGCCAGCCGGCGAGCCCGAGCTCGGTGAGCGCGAGCTCGATGAGCTCGTCGGGCGCACCGGGGCGGCCGAAGGCGATGTTGTCGCGCAGCGGGGCGTCGAAGAGGAAGCCGTCCTGCGGGACCATGACGACCCGGGCGCGCAGCGAGGACGAGCGCAGGTCGCGCAGGTCGACGCCGTCGACGAGGACGCGGCCCTCGGTGGGGTCCATGAGCCGGGTCAGCAGCTTGGCGAAGGTGGTCTTGCCCGAGCCGGTCTCGCCGACGATCGCGACCCGGGTCTGCGGGGCGATGGTCAGGTCGACGTCGTGCAGGACCGTCGGCCCCGACGGGTAGGCGTAGGACACGTGCTCGAAGCGGACCTCGAGCGGGCCGCGCCGCTGCTCGACGCCGCCCGGGCCCGGGTCGGCCACGTCGGGGCGGGTGTCGAGCACCCCCAGCACCCGCCGCCAGCCGGCGATCGCGTTCTGCGCCTCGTTGAGCACCTCGGTGCCGACCTGGACGGGGCTGATGAAGAGCGTGACGAGGAAGAGGAACGCGAGCAGCTGGCCGAGGGTGAGGTCGCCGCCGACGCCGAGCAGGACGCCGACGACCACCACCGCTCCCGTCGCCACTCCGGCCACGACCTCGGCGGCGGTGAAGGACAGGACGACCGGCCACACGGCCCGGACCGCGGCGACGCGGTGCCGCTCGACGGCCTCGTCGACCCGCCGCTGCGTGCGGGCCTCCACCGCGTAGGCGCGCACGGTGCTCGCGCCGACCACGGCCTCGGACACCGCGCCGAGCAGCGCGCCCACCCGGGCGCGCACGAGCCCGTACGCCGCGGACACCCGCCGCTGGAAGGTCCGCAGCAGGAGGAACAGCGGCAGGAACGAGAGCCAGACGAGCAGCGTGAGCTGCCACGAGTAGAACGCCATGAGCACCGTGGCGACGAGGAGCTGCCCGACGCTGACGACGAGCAGCAGCCCGCCCCACTGCATGAACGTGCTGATGGTGTCGACGTCGCTCGTCACCCGCGACACCAGGGAGCCGCGCTGCTCGGTGCTCTGCGTCAGCACGGAGAGGTCGTGCACGTGCCGGAAGGCGCGCACCCGCAGGGCCGCCAGTCCGGTCTCGGTCGTGCGGAAGAGCCGCACGTTCATCGCGTACGCCGCCGCGGCCGTGAGGAGCACCGCACCTGCGGCGAGCAGGGCGACCGTCCGCACGAAGCCCAGGTCGGGCCCCGCCCCGCCCTGCAGGCCGCGGTCGACGACCTGCTGCACCGCGACCGGCACGACCACGCGCCCGGCGGTCGCGACGAGCGCGAGGAACAGGGTCACCCAGATCCCGGCGAGGAACTCGGGGGACAGCGCGAGGCCGCGCCGGAGCGTGGCGAGGGCGCCGGGCTCGGCGCCCGACCCGATGCTCGTGCCGGTGGTCGGGCGGGTCGGCGCCGTCGCGCCGGCCGGGCCGGCCGTGCCGGTGCTGCTCACGCGACCACCCCGCTGCGCTCGCCGGTGGACTCGTCGGCCTGCTGCTCGTACGCCGTCACCAGGCGCCGGTAGCCCTCGGACCCGGCGAGCAGCGCGCGGTGGGTGCCGCGGGCGGCGACGCGCCCGCGCTCGACGTAGACCACCTCGTCGGCCAGCGTGATGGTCGCCTTGCGGTAGGCCACGACGACGACCGTCGCCGGCGCCATGGCCTCCGACGGGTCGCGCAGCCCGGCGAGGATGGCGGCCTCGACCGAGGGGTCGACGGCGCTCGTCGCGTCGTCGAGCACGAGCAGGCGCGGGCGCCGCACCACGGCGCGGGCCAGCGCGAGCCGCTGGCGCTGCCCCCCGGACAGCGACGAGCCCCGCTCCCCCACCCGGGTGTCCAGGCCCTGCGGGAGCGCGGCGACGAAGCCGTCGGCCTGCGCCAGGCGCAGGGCGGCCCACACCCGCTCGTCGGGCACGTCGGCGCCGAGGGTGACGTTGCCGCGCACGTCGTCGTCGAAGAGGAAGGACTGCTGCGGCACCAGGGCCGCGCGGGCGGCCACCCCGCCCGGGACGAGCTCGCGCGCGTCGGTGCCGTCGAGCAGGACCTCCCCCGCGGCGGGGTCGACGAGCCGGACGAGCAGGTTGGTGAGCGTGGACTTCCCGGCGCCGGTCGGGCCGACGACGGCGACGACCTGGCCGGGCCGCGCGTCCAGGGCGATGTCGTGGAGCACGTCGACCGGGCCGTCGGCGGTGTCGTACGCGAAGCGCACCCCGCGCACCGAGAGGTCCACCGGCCCGCCGGTCGCCGGGGCCACGCCGCCGTACGGCAGCCCGCCGGTCGCCTCGAGGACCCGGCGCACCCGGTCGTAGCCGACGACGCTGCGCGGGATCTCCCCGAGGACCCAGCCGATCGCCCGCACCGGGAAGGCGAGCAGCGTGAAGAGGTAGGCGACCTGCACCAGCTCGGCCGCGCCGATCGCCCCGGCCTCGATCCGCATCGAGCCGACGACGAGGACCCCGAGGACGCCGAGGTTCGGCAGGGCCTCGAGCAGCGGGTCGAAGACCCCGCGGACCCGGCCCACCTGCACCTGCGCGTCGCGCAGCGCCTCCGCGGAGCGGCGGAACCGCGCGGTCTCCTCCTCCTCGCGCCCCAGCGTCTTGACGACGAGGCCGCCGTCGAACGACTCGTGCGCCACCTCGCTGACCTCGGCGCGCAGCTGCTGGGCCCGCGTCGCGCGCGGGCTGAGGCGGCGCTGGTACACGACGTTGAGCGCGAAGATCGCCGGGAACACGAGGAACCCGACGAGCGCCAGGACGACGTCGACGAGGAGCATCGCCACCGCGGCGACCGCGAGCATGACGAGCACGCCGACCGCCATGGGCATCGGTGCCACCGGGTACCACGTCGCCTCGACGTCGGCGTTGGCGTTGCTCAGCAGCTGGCCCGTCGGGTGGCGGTGGTGCCAGGACAGGGGCAGGCGGAGGTACTGGCGGGTGACGGCGCGGCGGTCGCCGGCCTGCAGCGCGTACTGCATCCGCGCGGCGCCGACGCGGCGCCCGACGATCCCGACGCTCTTGGCGAGCGACACCGCGACCAGCAGGGCGAAGGCCCCGGCGAGGGCGCCGGTCGTCGTACGGCCCTCGGCGAAGGCGGGCAGCACGACGCGGTCGGTCACCCGGCCCAGCGCCCACGAGGTGCCGACCGTCATGACGCCGTAGAGCGCGCTCCCGGCGAGCGCCACCCCGAACAGCCGCGGCTCGCGCCGGATGCCGCTGCCCAGGACGCCCAGGCCGCGCAGCAGCACGCTGCGCCCCTCGTCGGTCCAGCGCCGCCTCGTCGCCCCCGCCACCCGCCGCTCCCGTCGCACGCGTCCGCGGCCCGTCCCGGCGACCGCCGGGCCGCAGCCCACCACGGGCAAGGTGCCACCGGCCACCGACATTCCCGGCGGCTCGCGCTCGCGGGCGCCGCGCGCCAGGATCGGCCCCATGACGCGCACCCGCCCCGACGTCGCGGCCGACGAGCGCGCGGCCCTCGCCGACCTCCTCGACCGCATCGGACCCGACGCACCCACCCTCTGCGAGGGCTGGACGACCCGCGACCTCGCCGCGCACCTCGTCGTGCGCGACCGCCGCCCGGACGCCGCGCCCGGAGCCGTGCTGCCGGCCCTCGCGCCCTGGACCGACCGGGTGCGCGCCGGCCGGGCGGCGCTGCCCTGGCCGGAGCTCGTCGGGCAGGTGCGCCAGGGTCCGCCGGCCTGGTCGCCGCTGTCGCTGCCCGCCCTCGCCCGGGTCGTCGACACCGTGGAGATGTACGTCCACCACGAGGACGTGCGCCGCGGCGCCGACGGCTGGGAGCCGCGCGGGCTCGACCGCCGCGTCGAGGAGGAGCTCTGGGGCTCCCTGCGGCGCCAGGCCCCGCTCGCCTACCGGCGCGCCCCCGTGGGCGTGGTCCTGCGGGCGGCGCTGCCCGGCTCCGGCCGCCCGCTCGGCGAGGTGGTGGCCCGGCGCGCCGGGCGCTGCGTGCTCGTCGAGGGCCCGCCGTCGGAGCTGCTCCTGCACGCCACCGGGCGCGGGCGGGCCGCGCGGGTGCGGGTCGACGGCGCCGAGGAGGACGTGCAGCGCCTCGCCGGGGCGCGCGTCGGGCTCTGACGCGCCACCGCGGCACGGCGGGCCGACGCGCACGGGCCGTCGCGGCGGTGGCACGATCGGCCCATGGTGGCTACCCGACCCCAGAGCATCGCCTACCCCGCGCCGTACGAGGTGCGCCCGGTGCGCGAGCCCGAGCAGCTGGCCCCGCACGTGGTCGTCCTCTTCGGCGGCACCGGCGACCTGTCCCGCCGCAAGTTGCTGCCGGGGCTGACCCACCTGGCGCTGTCGTCGCTCACGCCGGACATCGAGGTCGTCGCCACGAGCCTCGAGGACATGACGAGCGAGCAGTTCCGCGAGTTCGCCCACCAGGCCGTGACCGAGTTCAGCAGCCGCACCCTGGACGAGGAGCAGTGGCAGCGGTTCGCCCGCCGGCTGCGCTACGTGCCGCAGAGCGCGGGGCCCGAGGCGCTCGCGGCCGCGGTCGCGGAGGCGGAGGACGAGCTCGGCGAGGACGTGCTGCGCCTGCACTACCTCAGCGTCCCGCCCAAGGCGGCGCTCGCGGTCATCACGATGCTGCGCGACGCGAAGCTCGTCGAGCGCTCGCGGGTCGTCATGGAGAAGCCGTTCGGCACCGACCTGAAGAGCGCGATCCAGCTCAACGACGAGGTCCACGCGGTCTTCGACGAGCAGCAGATCTTCCGGATCGACCACTTCCTCGGCAAGGAGTCGGCGCAGAACATCCTCGCCGTCCGCTTCGCCAACGGCCTCTTCGAGCCGATCTGGAACCGCAACTTCATCGACCACGTGCAGATCGACGTGCCCGAGACCCTGGGGCTCGACGCGCGCGCGGGCTTCTACGAGGCCACGGGCGCGTACAAGGACATGGTCGTGACCCACCTGTTCCAGATCATGGCCTTCGTCGCCATGGAGCCGCCGACGGCGCTGGAGCCGCGCGCGATCAGCGAGGAGAAGAACAAGGTCTTCCGGTCGCTGCAGCCGGTGGACCCGGAGGACGTCGTGCGCGGGCAGTACATCGGCTACCGCGAGGAGAAGGGCGTCGACAGCGAGTCCGACACCGAGACCTTCATCGCGCTCAAGGCGCACATCGACAACTGGCGCTGGGCCGGCGTCCCCTTCTACCTGCGCACGGGGAAGAAGATGGCCGAGGGCCAGCGCATCATCTCGATCGCCTTCAAGGAGGCGCCGAAGTCGATGTTCCCGGCCGGCTCGGGCGTCGGCACGCAGGGCCCGGACCACCTGACCTTCGACCTCGCCGACGAGACCAAGGTGTCGCTGTCGTTCTACGGCAAGCGCCCCGGGCCGGGGATGCGCCTGGACAAGCTGTCCATGCAGTTCTCCACGCACGACACCAGCCGGGCGCGCGACGTGCTGGAGGCGTACGAGCGGCTCATCCTCGACGCGATGCGCGGGGACCACACGCTCTTCACGACGGCCGAGGGCATCGAGAGCCTGTGGGAGCGTTCGATCCCGCTGCTCACCGACCCGCCGCCCGTCAAGCCGTACGGCGTCGGCTCGTGGGGCCCGAACGCGATCCACCAGCTCATCGCGCCCCACGCCTGGCGCCTGCCGTTCGAGCGGACCTGGCGCGGGACGCGGTGAGGCCCGGCGGGCGGTG
The DNA here is from genome assembly GCF_003594885.1 of Vallicoccus soli. NCBI lineage: Bacteria > Bacillati > Actinomycetota > Actinomycetes > Motilibacterales > Vallicoccaceae > Vallicoccus > Vallicoccus soli. The sequence continues at coordinate 5,338 of NZ_QZEZ01000008.1, read as the reverse complement.
GCGCCGGCACGCCGGCTCCGCTGTCGCCGCCGGGGTCGCGTACGGCCTGCTGACCCTCACCCCGGTGCTCGGCGACGGCGAGGGCGCCGGGACGGCCCTCGTCGCCGGCCTGCTCTTCGCCGTGGCGATGCTCCTCGTCGGCGTCGCCGGTGACGCGCTCGCCGACCGCTGGCGCGCCCGGCGCTGAGCCGGGCGCGCCGCCGACGCCCGCGTCAGGCCATGTCGCGGTAGCGCTGCGCCGCCGCCAGCAGCGGCTCGAGGTCCCGGGCCGTCGCCTGCCGCGAGGCCATGTCCCGCTCGGTGTCGGCGTACGGCGCCACGTACGCGGGCGTGTCGCGCTGGTAGCGCCAGCCCTCGGCGAGGGGGCCGACGTCGACGGCGTCGTAGCCGACGGCGTCGAGGAACGCGACGGCGTCGGCCTTGGCGGGTGCGTCGTCGCCCGCGACGGGCAGGGCGCTGCGCTCGGGGCTGCCGCTCGGACGGCCGAGCTCGGCGAGGTTGCGGAAGAAGATGTTGCCGAACGCCTTGACGACCCGCGCGGACCCGAGGTGCGCCTGCACGAGCTCGGAGGTGGTCGTCGACTCCTCGTCGAGCTCGGGGAACGCGCCGTCCCGCTCCGGGTAGTAGTTGCAGGTGTCCACGACCACCTTGCCCGCCAGCGGCGCGGCGGGGACGTCGCGGTAGGCGCGCAGCGGCACGGTCAGCACCACGAGGTCGCCGGCGGCCGCGGCCTCCTCGGCGGTCCCGGCGCGCGCGGCGTCGCCGAGGTCCGCGACGAGGTCCGTGAGGGTCTCCGGGCCCCTGCTGTTGCTGAGCACCACCTCGTGGCCCGCCGCGAGCGCGAGGCGGGCGAGGGTGCTGCCGATGTTGCCGCTGCCGATGAAGCCGATCGTCGTCATGCCCGTGGCCAAGTCGGCGCGGGCCCAGCCTGTTCCGCGGCGCCACTGCGGCGGCCCGTCCCCCTCGCCGGGAGCGGGGGCGGGCCGCCGCGCGCTCAGGGCGCCGCGACGAGCGCCGTACCGGCCCGGGCGGTGCGCTCGGAGCGGTCCTGGTCCAGCAGCCAGTCGACCATGACGTCGTTCTCGTACGTCGGCACCCACGACCAGTGCGGGCTCACGGGCGTCGTGCCGGCGGCGAAGGTCGTGAACAGGGTGTGGCTCCCCCGGCGGTCGGCGACGCGCAGCAGGCGCCGCGCCTCGGCCTCGCGGGTCCGCTCGTCGAGGTCGCCCGGCCAGGTGCCGCGCACGACCTCGGCGCCGGCCCGCTCCAGCGCCCGGACGTTGGCCAGCGAGCCGGCGGTGTAGTCGACCGTGGGGTCGTCGACGGAGTGCGTGATCCACAGCGGCACGTCGACGATGCGCCGCATCCGCTCGGCGTTGCCCCCGCCGGCGATGACGAGCGCGCCGGCGAACAGGCCGGGGCGCTCGGGCAGCACGTCGAAGCTGCCGTACCCGCCCATGGACAGGCCGGTGAGGTAGAGGCGGTCGCGGTCGACGGGCCTCGTACGGGCGATGCGCTGGACGAGCTCGAGCATCGCGGCCTGCACCGGCGGGCTCACCCAGCTGTTCTCCCGGCCCGGCGGCACCTGGGGCGCCAGCACGAACGCCGGGTCCTCCGCCTGGCGCTCCGGCTCGGTGAAGGTGACGGCGCCGCGGTTGGCCGTGATCTGGGTGATGTTGTTCGTGCCGCGCTCGCCGCCGCCGTGCAGGAACACCACGAGCGGGTACTCGCGGTCCGCGTCGGGGTCCTCGCGGTACGCCTCGGGCTGGTAGAGGCGGAACGGCAGGGTCGTGCCGGCGGAGTCGGTGTACGTCAGCGCGGTGAAGTCCTCGACCTCGGGGCTGACGACGCCCTGGTTGCGGACCACGAACGGCGAGGCGGGCAGGACCGTGCCGGTGCGCGGGTCCTCCACCCGCTCGGTCTGGCGGACCGCGTACGCGCCCTCGAGCGGCACGGGGTCGTTCTGGCCGCGGGTGACGTCGTAGACGAGGGCGCCGGCGTTCGCGTCGTCCTCGTCGAGCTCCAGGACGAGCCAGCGCCCGGCGCTGCCGCGCGCTCCCTGCCGGTCCACGGCGGGCTCGTCGCTGGAGTAGACGTCCGTGACGGTGCGCTCGGCGGTCTCGCCGCCGACCGTCGCGGTGACGGTGAACGCGCCGCTCGCGGTCGCGGCGCGGGTGATGTCGAGGCGGCGGCTGTGCTCGAGGGCGACCGCCACCACCTTCCAGCCGAGCGGGGTGACCTCGGTGACGACCTCGGCGCGGACGACGGGGTTCGTGCGCGGGGCGGCGCCGGCGGCGCCGGCGGGGACGACGAGGGCGGTCGCCGTCGCGGCGACCGCCAGGAGGCGGAGGGGCATCGTGCGGGGGCCAGTCATGGGCAGCCGGACCTTCCACGCTGAAGGGGGCCGCCCCGCCGGAGGGCGGGGCGGCACGGGCGTGCCGGGCCGGGCAGGGCGACCGGCTGCCCCGGATCATGCCGCCCCCGGGCCCCCGTGTCGACGGTCCCGGGGCGCGGGCCGCCTCAGCGCACCGGCGCGCCGTGCGCGGCGAGGGCCTGCTTGACGTCGCCGATGCGCAGCTGCCCGAAGTGGAACACGCTTGCCGCGAGGACCGCGTCGGCGCCGGCGTCGACCGCCGGCGCGAAGTGCTCGAGCGCGCCCGCGCCCCCGCTGGCGACCACCGGGACGCGCACGGCCTCGCGGACCGCCCGGACCATCTCGACGTCGTACCCGGCCTTGGTGCCGTCCGCGTCCATGGAGTTCAGCAGGACCTCGCCCGCGCCGAGCGCCTCGGCGCGCGCGGCCCACTCCACCGCGTCGATGCCGGTGCCGCGCCGGCCGCCGTGCGTCGTGACCTCGTACCCGCTGGCCGTCGTCGTGCCGGGAGCGCAGCGGCGGGCGTCGACCGACAGCACGAGGACCTGCGAGCCGAAGCGGTCGGCGATCTCCGCGACGAGCTCCGGGCGCGCGACCGCGGCGGTGTTGACGCCCACCTTGTCCGCCCCGGCGCGCAGCAGCCGGTCCACGTCGGCGACCGAGCGCACGCCCCCGCCGACGGTCAGCGGGATGAACACCTGCTCCGCGGTCCGGGACACCACCTCGTACGTCGTCTCGCGGTCGCCGCTGGACGCGGTGATGTCGAGGAACGTCAGCTCGTCGGCGCCCTCGGCGTCGTACACCTTGGCCATTTCCACCGGGTCGCCGGCGTCGCGCAGGTCCTGGAAGTTGACGCCCTTGACGACGCGGCCGGCGTCGACGTCGAGGCAGGGGATCACGCGGACGGCGACACTCATGCGCCCAGCCTAGGAGGTGAGGACGGCACGACCGATGACCCGCGGGTGGCCGCGCGGTCCTGAGGACGTGGCCGACGAGGAGGGGACCGTGGACCGTGCGCCCGGCGCGGGGGCGCCGACCGCGCAGGAGCTCGTCGCCGCCCTGCGCGAGCGCTGCTCCCCCGCCGAGGTCGCCCTGATCCGCAAGCGGCTCGGGCCCGGGGACGACACCTGCGGCATCCGGATGCGCGACCTGTTCGAGACCGCCCGGTCGCACGCGGCCATGCCGCTGGCGGAGGTCGAGCGGCTGTTCGCCAGCGACCTGTACGAGGTCCGCATGGGCGCGCTCTGCATCCTCGACGTCCGGGCCAGGGCTCGTCGCGCGACCGAGGCGGAGCGCGCGCGGCTGTACGGGCTCTACCTGGGGCACCACGACCGGATCACCACCTGGGACATGGTCGACCGGGCGGCGCCCAGCGTCGTGGGCGGGCACCTGCTCCGGCGCTCCCGCGCGCCGCTGCACGAACTCGCGGCCGCCGCCGACCCGCTGCGGCGGCGCACCGCCGTCACCGCCCCGCTCTGGTTCGTGCGGTACGGCGACAGGTCCGACCTCGCCGACGTCCTCGCGCTGGCCGCCGCCCTCGCCGACGACCCCGACCCGCTCGTCCACCTCGCCGTCGGGACGCTGCTCAAGCACGCCGGCGGGCTCGACCCCGACGCGGTCACCGCGTTCCTCGACGCCCACGCGGCCCGGATGCCGCGTCCCGCGCTGCGCGCGGCCACCGCGAAACTGCTCCCGGCCCAGCGTGCGCGCTTCACGGGTCGGTGAGCGGGAGGAGCTGCCGCTTCCGCGGCGGACACCACGCCCCGTGCACCAGCGCCGGTTGTGCCGTGAGCCCTGCCGCTGTGGGGATCGTCACCGGACCGGTCTACCGGGACGACGCCTGGACGCAGCCTCTGACCTGCAGGGTTCCCGCCGGCGGTTCGTCTACGGGACGCGCGGGCCTGTGCGCGCCAGGACACGAACCTTGTGTCACGGGTGCGTCCACAGGCGGGGCGCCGAAAGGGGCGTGGCTGCAGCAGTCGATGCAGCCGCACAACGTCACCGGATGCCTCCGTCCGGCAGATATGTCTGTCCTTCACCCAGCACTAGGCTCTTGGGCGGTAGGCGCCGTGCCGTAAGACGAGCCAGCCCGAGGACGTGAGCCGCGTGGAGTCCGCTGCCGAGATCCGGCTCTTCCGCGTCTACGAGGCGAACAGCGTCATGCGCGCTTATCGCGTGTACGTCGATGGGGCCAGAGCAGGCAGCATTCGTGCGGGCGAGGAGAGGTCCTTTCCCGTGGCTACGGGCGACCATGAGGTCCAAGTGCGTATCGACTGGACGCGCAGCGCGCCTTTCCTGGTCTCTGTGGCGCCGGGCGAGGTAGTGCGGCTGAGGTGCGCCGCGAAGGCCGACTACGTGAACTCCCTCAGGCGGATCATCACAGCACCTCACGACTTTCTCGAGGTGACGTTCAACGGACAGGACGACGCCTGACCCATCGTGCGGGGACGGGGCGGCGGGTCACCACTCGTGGTACTTCGAGCAGCCCCCGGCGTTGACGACTGGTCGTCCTCCCTGAGTGCATCCCGCGCCGGCATTGGGCTGACTGATCGGTTGCGCGCCGAGGACTTGCGGCCGCCGTTGAGCCCCTAGCCTGCCTGCTGTGGCTCAGGAGTGCGAGAGTGGAGCGGGCCGTGCCTGAGTACAAGCCGAGTCTGTCCATGGTCCTGCGCGCGGTGCAGCACGAATACCGAGCAGAGGAGCCGCGCGAGCCTGCCGAGGAAGTGGAATGGAAAAAGTTCTCCGCGTGGTTGCTACGGGTCGTAATTGACCGCAAGCGGCCGCTGAAGAGCATGTGCGCCATCTGCCAGAAGCCCATCATCTTCCGGCCGCGGGAGTGGGAGCACTGCTGCGGGCGCTCGGACCACGTAGGCGAACCCGTCAGGATGCAACGGGACTAGCTGTAGTGCCCACGGACGTTGTTGACGTGAGGGAGGACCTCCGGGCGAAGTGATGGGTGTCGAA